>NZ_CP118964.1 GCF_029024105.1 Acinetobacter lwoffii
TTACCTATGAGTACTTTGATCTTTTGTTTTCCAAAGAGAGTATAGAATTCCTGTAAACAAGATGATGAACGTGATCGAAAGGGAGACTGGCGGTGGAATTTTTGCTATACCTAATCCATCAGCTATAAAAATTTTTGATCCAATAAAGACTAACAATACTGCTAATGCGTACTTCAAATAATGGAAGCGGTCGACCATTGCTGATAGGGCAAAATATAAAGCACGTAATCCCAAAATTGCGAAAATATTTGAAGTATAAACAATAAATGGATCTGTCGTAATCGCAAAAATCGCAGGAACACTATCTATTGCAAAGATCAGATCTACAAATTCAATCATGATCAAGGCTAGAAAAAGTGGTGTCATAAACCAGGTTAATTGGTTAGTTTTTGGATCAATCTTTTTCACCCAGAACTTCTCTGCATGAAGCTGCTCAGTGACACGAAATCTTTTTTTAATAAAGTTCAAAATAGGAGAATTTCCGACTTCATATTCTTTATCAACACTTAGCCACATTTTTATCCCTGTAAAAATAAGAAAGGCTGCAAATATATAAAGAACCCATGAAAATTGGCTAACCAGTGTTGCGCCCACGCCAATCATGATAGCTCTTAGAAAAATTACACCTATAATTCCCCAAAATAAGACTCTATGCTGATAAATTCTTGGTATCGAGAAATATGAAAAAATCATTGCAATGACAAAGATATTATCCATCGCTAATGATTTTTCAATTACAAAACCGGTTACATAGTTAATCCCTGCCGTGGGTCCGAGATACCACCACACCCATGCGCCGAAAAGTAAACCTAATGTAATATAAAATGCTGATAGTGCTAAGCTTTCTTTAACACCAATCTCTCTTACCTTACGATGAAATACTCCAAGATCTAGAATAAGCAGGACAAGTACAATAAGGATAAAGAAAATCCACATCCAAACAGGTTTATCTAAAAAATTCGAAAATAGAACGTCCATAGTTTTCCTCTGCATATACTTGTGCTTATATGAGAAGATATGCTCATTATCAATAATACTTG
The DNA here is from genome assembly GCF_029024105.1 of Acinetobacter lwoffii. NCBI lineage: Bacteria > Pseudomonadati > Pseudomonadota > Gammaproteobacteria > Moraxellales > Moraxellaceae > Acinetobacter > Acinetobacter lwoffii. Next base: position 1,041 of record NZ_CP118964.1, read on the forward strand.
TCAATATTTATTTACATATAAAGATATATTCAGAATTCATAAATCCCCCATTTAACATAATGGCGGTTATACGAAACGCCTTTTTAAATAGTATTATTTATCAAATAGTTAACTCAATAAATCCAAAACCCCAAAGATCAAAAAACAGACGTTTTAACAACTCGTGTGTTTTTTAAGCAACTTTGTAATCTTTCGCCAATAAAATCGTCTAAAAAATGCTCAATTTTGGCATTTTCCCAATGTTCTCAGCTCTTCCAGGGCGAAAACTATCCCCAATTACTGTGGATGAAATTTAGGCTATTTTGTAAGCCCTGGCTCATACCAATCTCGGCCCTTTGCTGCTATCCGCAATACTGGAAATTTCCTATCATGAAGACATAGAGAGCAGGATGCTCCAGATAAAAAGAATAAGATGAACAACAAGGAACGTGAGATCAGACAGGAGTCAGATCTAAGCGCCAAATATGGAAAAGCCCGACAGGATGTCGGGCTTTTTTATTGCCTATCCTTTCTCATTTGCAAAACAAACATAATGCCCCTAAAATATAGACTATAATCTATATTTTGGTTGTGGTATGTGGACAGTCATTACGACAGATCTATTTAATCAGTGGCTTGAACAGCAAGATGAACCTACACAAGAGAAGGTCCTAGCTGCCCTGGTTGTTCTACAGCAGCAGGGACCGAGTTTAGGCCGTCCTTTAGTAGATACTGTGTATGAGTCTAAATTTACCAATATGAAAGAACTGCGTGTTCAACATCGCGGTAGACCCTTAAGAGCTTTCTTCGCATTTGATCCCTTACGACAGGCTATTGTTCTATGTATTGCTGATAAAGGCGGTAAAAAGCGTTTTTATAAAGACATGCTGGATATTGCAGATGAACAATACCAACTTCATCTCACTACCCTAGGAGATAAATCTAATGGCTAAGACTCTGCAAGAATTGTTAGCTAGCCGCTCTCCAGAGAGCCAAGCCCGTATTCAAAAAATGGCTGATGAATTACTGCTAGAAAATCAGCTTCATCTTATTCGTGAAGAACTCGAAATTTCTCAAAAAGAGCTTGCTGAAACTTTGGGAATAAAACAGCCATCGCTTTCAGCAATAGAAAATCGTGGCAATGATCTTAAGATTTCAACCATGAAAAAGTATGTTGAGGCAATGGGTGGGAAGCTCCGTATTGATGTAGAGCTTCCAACAGGAAAACATATAGGATTCAACGTTTAACAATAAAAATGGGAGCTATAGGCTCCCATTTTTAGATTCGTATAACGTTGAACCCAACGGTAAATAGTCGTGTGATCAACATTCACACCCCGTTCGGCCAGCATTTCCTGCAGTTCACGATAGCTAATGCCATATTTACAATACCAGCGCACAGCCCAAAGAATGATTTCGCCCTGAAAATGCCGACCATGGAAAGGATTCATATGCTGCACCTTTAGCTAAAACAGTCTTCAGCTTACCATTCGTGGTTATTTGCAACAGTGCCGATTTTTTGAAAAAAGCATAGGTCTAGATAATCAAGCTAGATTTTTTAAAACTCCACATTGGTCAATTGTACATAAGCCATCACAAGTACCTCTTAAATCAGATAGTTGTTCAATAAGCTTTTGTTGCTTGATTATATTTTCTCTGATAGCACTGACATGTAAGTCAATTAATTCATTCACATCTGAACAATTTTTCTCAGGTTTGTCTTTATAGGTAAGTAATTGACGAATTTCATTCAAACTCATATTTAAAGTTCGGCAATTCAAAATAAATTTAATTCGCTCAACATAGCCTACATCGTAAAGGCGGTAATTTCCTTCCGTTCTTTCCGGTTCCGGAATTAAACCTTCCTTTTCATAAAACCTAATTGTTAATACTGAACATGAGGTTTTTTTAGAGAGTTCACCAATTTTTAAATGCATTGAGTTAGTATTTCCAAAGATTCTTGACTCTATAGTAACTATAGGGATTCTAATATTCAAAGTTTATAATTTTTTTAATGGGTATAATTATGAGTGGTTGTGGATGTAGTAAAGAAACACCATGCGAAGATAAGAAATCTCAACAAGAAAATCATCCATCAATTGCAGAAGCAAACAATTCAAAGAATTGTGATAATACGCTTAGCTGTTGTGGTGAAGAGGAAGAAAAAAAATCTTCATCTCCTTGCTGTAACACTTCAAACAGTTGTGAAGATACCGCTCAATCCTGTTGTGGTTCTGATCCCAAAGAAAATTTAAGCACTGAAGACGTTTTAAAAGATTCGCACTACATGAGTGAATACTTAGTTCCCAAAATGGATTGTTCTGCGGAAGAACAGATGGTTCGTATGGCGCTATCTTCAATTGATGGTGTTCAAAAACTCATCTTTGATTTACCTAACCGTTCTTTAAAGGTTCTACATAATCAAAAAGATGAAAATATAACCACCAAACTTGAAGCTTTGGGTTTTGGTGCAAAGCTTGTGAAGACTGAAACTTATATAAGCAATCAACAGGCTAAGCAAACAAGTACCTACACCATTCCTAAAATGGATTGCTCTGCTGAAGAGCAAATGGTCCGTATGGCTCTTGCAGATATTGAAGCAGTTAAAGGTCTTACTTTTGATCTTCCCAATCGAAAACTGAAAGTCTTCCATAATGAAGGGATTCAGCAAATTACGGCTAAACTCGAAGGACTGGGTTTTGGGGCGAAACTTGATGAAACACAGCTTTCTACAGGCGATATACCTAATGAACCTGATCCTGTGAGACAAGCTAAAGTACTTAAACTGTTATTAGGCATTAATGCTCTACTGTTCTTTATAGAATTCATCAGCGGAATTATTGCTGCGTCTACAGGATTGATTGCTGATTCTCTAGATATGTTTGCCGATGCAGCCGTTTATGGTATTGCGCTATATGCCGTCGGAAAAGCTGCGAAATATCAAGTGAAAGCAGCCCATTTCGCAGGTTGGATTCAGTTATTACTTGCTGTCATCGTGATTATTGATGTCATTAGACGATTCATGTTTGGAAGCGAGCCAGAATCAACGCTCATGATTGTTATTGGCCTGCTCGCACTTATAGCTAACGTGACATGCTTATATCTTATTTCTGGTCATCGAGAAGATGGCGCACATATGAAAGCCAGTTGGATTTTCTCGGCGAATGACGTTGTCGTAAATATGGGCGTTATATTTGCCGGTGTACTCGTGGCGTGGACGGGATCAGCTTATCCAGACTTAATCATTGGCATACTGGTTTCTTTATTCGTACTTAATGGTGCCCGAAAAATTTTGGCTTTGAAGTAAGGGCACTGTTGCAAATAACCACGAATGGTAAGCTGAAGACTGTTTTAGCTAAAGGTGCAGCATATGAATCCTTTCCATGGTCGGCATTTTCAGGGCGAAATCATTCTTTGAATAGCCACCAAAATTCTAGACACACATAACCATCTTTTGATGGGTCTTTTCATAATCTAATGGAGAACGCTGACCATTGGAACCATGTCTGCGTTTTGAATTATAGAACATCTCAATATATTCAAAGATATCTGATCTTGCTTCAGTTCTAGTTGCGTAGATTTTCTTTTTAATTCGTTCCCGCTTTAATAGCTGGAAGAAGCTTTCTGCAACAGCGTTATCATGGCAATTGCCTCTACGACTCATACTACTTTCAAGATTATGATGCTTGAGAAATGTCTGCCATTCATGGCTAGTATATTGGCTGCCTTGATCAGAATGGATTAGGACTTTGTTCTTTGGATTTCTTCGCCACAGAGCCATCAATAACGCATCTAAAACCAAATCTGTCGTGATTCTGGATTTCATAGACCAGCCAACAACAAGACGTGAAAACAGGTCAATCACCACCGCAAGATATAACCACCCTTCATGTGTACGGATATAGGGGTGAGTAGACCAAGGGAGTCTCACCCTTAGCCCCTCGCAGAACCGGACGTGAACCTCTCAGCTCATCCGGCTCCCATTATCCAACCGATGGTAAACATCCCATTTTCCAGTGCACAAAGGCATTTGGAAAATCACGCGCAAGTCGCCCTAAGGCATATCTAGCCCGTCTTTTATGACGGGCCAAGTTTTTATACTTACGCCTCATCCAGCGTATAAGATAAGCATTCATGTGTTGCCAGATCGTTGACATTGCTGAACCATGGAATCGACCATAGTATTGCTGCCAGCCTTGAAGAATTGGATTAAATATTGCAGATAAATCACTTAATTCGCGATTACACATCAGATGTAGATGCCATTTCCGAATAGTCTGTCGCATTGTTTTAAGTGCATCACGACTGACTGCAGGAGAGAAATTTACATAAACTCTTTTATACTTGTCCACAGCCTTACGGGGCCTAAACGTGTACCCGAGAAAAGTAAATTGAACATCTGGATATGCTTGGCGACGATTCACATCTTGGCAATAAACAATCTTTGTCTTATCTGGATGCAATTCGAGTCCACATTCACGAAATCGTGCACCAATCTTTTGTAAAACAAGTTTGGCTTGAGATAAACTTCGGCAATGAATTACTCCATCATCCGCATAGCGGCAGAATCTTACACTCGCAAGATTCTTGGTAATCCACATGTCAAAAGCATAATGCATAAATAAATTAGCCAATAGAGGACTGATAACTCCACCTTGCGGTGTGCCGTGATTCCTTTCTAAAACTTGACCATCTACATTTTGCATAGGTGCTTTTAACCAGCGTTCTACATAGAGAAGAATCCATGGAATTTCGCAGTGTTTCTTAAGTGCACGCATGAGTAGATTATGGTCAATGTTATCAAATAGACCTTTGATATCAAATTCCACAACCCAGTCATACTCCCAACTTCGTCGTCTCACCACAGCTATCGCATCATGGGCTGAACGCCCTGGACGATATCCATAAGAGTTTGGATGAAATAGAGGATCAATCTGTGGCTCCAATATAAGCTTGACAGCTGTTTGTGCTACTCGATCCGCTACTGTTGGAATGCCTAACATACGTACCCCACCTGATTTCTTTGGAATCGGAACGCCTTTGACTGGCGGTGGAAAATAACTGCCTGAACAAAGTCGATTCCATAGTTTATACAGGTTGCCTTTTAAGTGGTGTTCGAATTGCTCAATAGATTCATGATCGATGCCTGCAGCACCGCCATTCTCTTTGACTTTCTTGAATGCCTCCCAAATTAACGCTTTAGGAATGTTAAATGGTTTGGTCATAAAGCCTTGTTCCTCCTGCTTGTGCAGTTGACAAGACCGCAGACCTGGATAATGCAGCCCCTTCGCTCCATTACCATTACAGTAACTTCAACACTACTACGAGCTGCTCCGCCCCTTGGTGACGCATTGCTATTATCGGCCTTGCCTTTTGAGCTTGTACCTTTCGCTTGACATCGCCACCGAAGGTTCCCGCAGTTCAACGTAAAAGCCTGAATTAGGATCGCGCTGCCTCTACGCCGGACACCGAATGGCCCGTAAGCAGGTAACGGCCAAACTGATCGCGGGGCAACATCCATCCCCGGTTTTGATGTCATTTGAGTACTTTCGACACTTGAACGGCAGTTCACTGGTGTTCGCCTTCCTAATTCTTACCTGACGCCTTTACAACGCCTTTTCCATAACGCTCACGACCGGGACTTTTGATCCAAGCCGCTTATGGTGGTTTGCTACCTGCTCCTGCAAGCCGATAGCGAGGGGCCATACCCTCATCTCTTACGCCGCTTGCTGCGGCACACTAATGTCTGTCACCCATAATTGGTTCGGCTGAGTTGGATTAAACTGTCGATTTAAGCTATTTGCGGCAATGACAGCCGGAGTACCAGCGTAAGCTCTAGGTTTACGATATCCACGCTGTGATTTAAGACCATCTGCTTTCATCAGTCGATGTACTCGATTGATCCCACAACTTTCGCCAACATCTTTCAAATCACAGTGAATCTTACGATAGCCATAGACTCCGCCAGATTCCAGCCAGAATTGTTTAATCAGGCCTGAAAGCTGTTGCCGTTTCCTTGCAGTTTTACTGGTGGGTTGCTTTAACCATGCGTAATAACCACTGTGGTGAACATCTAACGTTGAACATAAACGACGAACAGGCCATATGTGCTGATTGTCCTGAATAAAGGCGTACCTCATTTGGACTGGCTTGCGAAGTACACCGCGGCCTTTTTTAATATGTCCCTTTCTTCAGTGACCCTTTGCAGCTCTTTTTTTAATTTCGCTAATTCTGCACTTGGATCATTAGATTCTATCGTCTTGGGCTGCTGTGGATCATAACGTTTAATCCAGGCATATAAACTATGTGTAGTCGTACCTAAACGAGCTGCGACATCAGCAACACTATGGCCTTTCTCTGTGACCTGTTTTACTGCTTCAATTTTAAATTCTTCAGGGTATCGTTTACTGCTCATAAGTACCTCGTTAATTAGCCATTTTATCTAACTAAAAGGTGTCTACAAAATCGGTGGCTATTCACTTTGGGCTGTGCGCTGGTATTGTAAATATGGCATTAGCTATCGTGAACTGCAGGAAATGCTGGCCGAACGGGGTGTGAATGTTGATCACACGACTATTTACCGTTGGGTTCAACGTTATGCTCCTGAAATAGAAAAACGTTTACGCTGGTATTGGCGTAATCCTACAGATCTGAGCTCGTGGCATATTGATGAAACCTATGTAAAAGTGAATGGACGATGGTCTTATCTGTATCGTGCAGTCGATCAACGTGGCGATACCATTGATTTTTATCTTTCTTCTAGACGTAATACCAAATCAGCATATTGTTTTCTTGGAAAAATTTTAAATAATGTGAAGAAGTGGCAAATTCCACAAGTGATCAACACGGATAAAGCACCCACATATGGACGTGCTTTATCACGGTTAAAACGGGAAGGTAAATGTCCACCAGACCTTGAGCACAGGCAGATTAAGTATAAAAATAACGTGATTGAATGTGATCATGGCAAGCTAAAGCGGATCATCAGGGCCACATTAGGATTCAAATCTATGAAGACGGCTTATGCCACAATTAAAGGTATTGAAGTCATGCGTGCACTACGTAAAGGACAAGCATCGTCATTTTATTATGGTCAGCCTCAGGGTGAAGTGTGTCTAATCAACAGGGTTTTCGGTCTCTAAGTACTTTTTAAAGGAAACATCATCGACTCAAATCTCTATTTGCAACAGTGCCCGTGAAGGGGACATGATTGTTGTTCATTCCATGGATCGTTTCGCTCGTAGTCTAAAAGATTTAGTTACTGAAGTTGATCAGCTCGTCAAGAGGGGGGTTGCCATCCAGTTTGTCAAAGAAAATATTACCTTCACTGCCCTGGCTACTCCGATGGATAACCTGATGTTGCAGCTCATGGGAGCTTTTGCCCAATTTGAGCGGGAAATTATTTTAGAACGTCAGAAAGAAGGGATTAAGATCGCAGCTGCTCAGGGAAAATATAAAGGTCGTATCCATAAATTAAATCCTGATCAGGCTCAAGCCCTGCGACAAGCTTGGGATGAAAAGAAGTATTCATCCAAAGTTGATCTAGCAAAAGCATTTGGTATCAGCCGGCAGGCTGTATATCGATATTTGTCTAGAAGAGAAGAGTAGTAGCTATTTAGTCCTCACGCAATTGCTCACCTTGATCAGCTCGTTCCAGTTGAAATCCTACTTCAAACTCGTTAATTGCCTCTAACATCATGTCCCAGGGGTTATCGATAGGTAGTAACAAGACACCACGACCAAAACTTTTAATAGCAACTTCGTTGCCATTAAAGCGAAATACTTTGGGCAATCTAACAGCTTGACTCCGACCTGCTTGAAAAACTTTAGCAATTTTCATTTTTATTCTCCCAGCATGGTATGTGCCATTGGTATATCATGCCATTATTGTCCGAGTAGTTATTGATGCCACGACAATAATTCATACAAAAACCCCAATCTGGTTTTATTGGGATTTTTTATATAATTAGGTAATTGATTTTTAATTAAAAATTAAAAATAATTTCGCATAACGTGTATTATGTTAATTTTAAGAAAACTAAATAATTTAACCTTAAATATTTTTCATATCGGATTAACTCAAAGGAATAGATTTAAATGGACTAACTCCGTAAGTTAAAGTTTTTTGATTGATTTAATAAATTCAATAAATTGCGGCGAAAAATCTTTAAATAAAGGAATATCTTTATTTTCTAATAACACTTCTCCCATAAGCTTTAATCCTACGGCAAAAGATTTCATTGATTCTTCATCTATAATTTTTTTCTGCTGCAATTTTTCTAAAACTTTGAAAATATCATCGTGATTATAAGCAGTAAAAACAAGATCTTCAGTGTAAGTTGAAGGCTGTCCTTTTGGATCTACAAGATGCTTTACACTAATTTGATATTTATGTTGTTTCATCGGACTACCTCATTTTTAAGACAGCTAATATCAACAGCAGCTTGATCAATGCTCTTAGCAATTTGATGAATTGTTTCTTCAGTCAGTGCATTATTTTTTAATTTAAGTCGCAATGATGTTTTTAAGTTTGCCATTGCACGATAGATATCTAGATATTGATCATTATTTTGAATTTCACGTCGCGTTTCTAAGCGGCCAAGGATATGTTCTAAATGCTCTCTTTGAGCATTTAAATGGTTAATACCAGTCACTGTAATCTTGTACTGCTTACGGTCACCATCAGGTTTTTCAATAGAAACAAATTGCATGTCTTCAAGATAAGATAAGGTTGGGTAAATTGTGCCTGTACTTGGGCTATATCCACCACCTACCAACTCACCAATGCTTTTAATAATTTCGTAACCGTATCTAGGCGCTTGTTCAATTAAAGAAAGCACTAGCAATTTCATATGGCCAGATTCAAATAAACGGCTTTTACGTGATGGCGTATCTGAATTTATCAGCAAAGAGTCAGTTGTTTCATTCATAAGTTAGCATATCTAAGATTTATTAAGATATATCTTAATAAATCTTAGATATATTTTCAATTCTTTTATTTATCCCCCAATTTAACATAATGGAGGTTATGCGAAGTCGACAGCATATTTTAAACACATAAAAATCAAATACTTGTGTTATAGTGATAATGCTCGACGATGTCGAAAAGCTGACTTGGAAACAAGTCGGCTTTTTTATGATCGTTTTTGATAGTTCTTGCCAATAAATTTGTTTAAAAAGTAATCAATTTTGAGATTTTTCAAATTTTATCAATGCCTCAATGTCCAAAATTATCCACATTTTTTGTGGATAAAATTTAGGCTATTTTGTACGCCTGGGCTTACGTAAATTCTGGTTCTTTACGGCTGTCCAGGATAGGTGAATTTTCCTATGATGAAGCCATAGAGAACAGGATGTTCCAAACAACAAGAATAAGAAAGATCGCACCAGGAACGTGAGGTAAGACAGGAGTCATACTTAGCAACCCAATATGAAAAACCCCGGCAGGATGCCGGGGTTTTTTATTGCTTAGAATATCTATAACTGGGTATTGATCTGATAGCGTGTATTACGTCCACCACCTTCTAATTTAACGATACATTCTTTCTCAAGTAAGTCTGATAAGTGGCGAGTAGCCGTTGCCTTACTGACTTTAGCAACCTTTTGATATTGCGAAGCACTAATACCATGTTCAAAGCCATTTTCGCCACCGTCTAATAAACGATTTAGAACTTTACGTTGTTCTTCACCCAGGGCTAAATTTGAATATTTATGCCAAAATTGACTTTTAAACAATGTTCGACTGATCTGCGCTAAGGTTTTTTCAAGGCTTTCATTCAACGTGTCTAGAAACCAAATCAGCCAATCTGTGATATCAGAATCATTTTTTTGAGTTTGTTCTAATATCTCATAGTAACTTTTACGTTTATTTAATATCGTAGTAGACATTGCATACAAACGGATACTTTGCTCATCCATTTGAGCTAGAGCAAGGTCTGTAAGTGTACGTGTAATACGGCCATTACCATCATCAAAAGGATGTAGGGTAACAAACCATAAATGGGTAATGCCTGCACGTAACAGAGGATCAAGCAATGAATCATTCAGACTCTGATTAAACCACGCTATGAAGGTATGTAAGCGTTCTTCTAAGCCTTCTCTTGGCGGTGCTTCAAAATGTACTTTAGGGTAATCCAATCGACCTGAAACGACCTGCATAGGCTCTGATCCCCTCAGTTGACCAATGCGTAAACGTTGCATTGTCCAGTCGGGGTCATTGAAAAGCCAACGATGCCATTGCATGAGGCGCTCAACAGTCAGTGGTTGCTTAACATCGTTCAGCGCATCCAGCATGATATTGGCTAAACCTTCTGATCGATCTGAGCTTGGATAAGGCTGTTCAAGAGTGACACCCAAGCGTTGGGCTAAAGATGATCGCAATGAAAAAACATTGAGGGTTTCATTTTCAATTGCTGATGAAGCAACGAGATTGGCAAGTAGAGTATCTAGAGTGAATTGTTCTTTCGCTAAATCATGCTGACTTTGTCCAAGAAGAATTCCTATTTTTTGATGTATCTGTCTGGTTTTAGGTAAGATAGTTGAATCTTGCCATGTGAAATTTGTCCAGTTTTCTGCTTGCCAAATCCATTTCTGCATTTTCAATCTCTCTCATCTAAAATCTAAGATGAGTTAAATATAGCACAAATTCGACTCATATTGTGAGCCGAATATGTACTGTTAATTAGCTCATTATTTATCGAGAACATTTCTACTTTGGGCTTACATTTCAATTTCGTATATCAACCATTATGTTAAATGAGGCGGATTTATTTAATCCGCTTACCATTTTCATCGATGATTATTTCACCATCTTCTTTGGTAAAAGCTCCTAATTGAGGCGCAGACAAAATATCTAAAACGAGTTCAGATGGTCTACATAGTTTTACCCCCAGTTCAGTCACAACAAATGGACGGTTAATTAAAATTGGATACTCCAGCATAAACTGAATAAGCTGCTCATCTGTCCAGTGTTGCTGATCCAACTTGAGCGTTTCAAAAGGTTCCACGTTTTTGCGAATAGCTTCACGTACAGAAAGACCTGATTTCTCAATTAAATTAATGAGTTCACTTTTACTTGGAGGGTTGAGAAGATACTCAATAACTTCAGGTTCTTCTCCGGTATTTCGAATTAGCGCCAGTGTATTTCTTGATGTTCCGCACGCTGGATTATGATAGATCTTAACTTTTGATGACATTGGACTTACTCAGGACTTCATAATATTGCATTTATATATGGATATGCGTATATTCGCAATAGCATATATTAGAGTATAGATTATGGATCAAGCAGATTTCTTTAAATGCCTATCTGACCCGACACGTCTAGATATTTTAAAAATTATTTTAGAAAGACAAAATGTATGTGTTTGTGAAATCACAGAAATATTACAACTGAGCCAACCTAAAATTTCTCGTCACTTGGCTTTACTCCGTAACCTTTCAATTTTGCTAGATGAGCGCAAGGGACAATGGGTGTATTACCGATTAAATCCTGATTTACCAGAATGGGTAAATGCAGTGTTCAGTGTTTTGAATGCTGAAATATTAAATAAATCTACGAGCAACTTATCTATCTCTATGCAATGCGAGTAATTCAATGTCCGCATCAAAGCTCTCATTCTTAGATCGAAACCTAACTCTATGGATTTTCATTGCCATGGCATTAGGCGTAGGTATTGGCGTATTTTTCCCTCAAACATCTGTTGTATTAGATCAATTAAGCATTAATTCAGTGAATATCCCTATCGCAATAGGGCTTATTTTGATGATGTATCCACCACTTGCCAAAGTTGACTATGCAACCTTGCCTAAAGTCTTTGAGGATAAGCGTACCCTTACATTATCTCTTATTCAGAACTGGGTCATTGCACCTTGCTTAATGTTTGGCTTGGCCATTATTTTTCTGCACGCCTATCCTGAATATATGACTGGCCTAATTCTCATAGGCTTAGCTCGATGTATTGCGATGGTCCTCGTCTGGAATGGTTTGGCATGTGGGGATAATCAATATGTTGCTGCCTTGGTTGCGTTTAACAGTATCTTCCAGATCTTGTTCTTTAGTACTTATGCTTGGTTGTTCTTGACCTTCTTACCGCCATTCTTTGGGGTAGAAGCACAAATCATTGATGTAAGCTTTTGGACCATTACCCATGCTGTTCTGGTTTATCTAGGTATTCCATTCTTACTTGGTTTTTTAACCCGGCTGATTTTAGTCAAACAGAAAGGTTTGGATTGGTATCAAACTAAGTTTATTCCAAAGATTAGCCCAATCAGCCTTATTGCGCTTTTATTCACGATTGTAGCAATGTTCAGTCTTAAAGGTGGTGAAGTGATTAGCCTTCCTCTAGACGTGCTTAGAATCGCTATTCCTTTGACGATCTATTTTGTTGCAATGTTCTTCATCAGCTTCTTTATGAGTAAGTGGATGGGTAACGATTACCCTAAAACGACTGCTATTTCCTTTACTGCGGCAGGCAACAATTTTGAATTAGCACTGGCTGTAGCGATTGCCACTTTTGGATTAGCTTCTCCTGTCGCCTTCACCACCGTGATTGGCCCATTGGTTGAAGTACCTGTATTGATTGCCTTAGTGACAGTTTCGCTATGGCTTAGAAAAAAAGTGTTTAAAGAAGTATGAATCTAATGAACTTACCAAATATTGATCTTAGTCTTTTAGAAAAACCGACTTTAGAAAAAATTCAGGCAAAAAACCTGGATCATCCACCCAAAATATTACTTCTATACGGCTCAAATCGTGAGAGATCATATAGCCGTTTAGCAGTTCAGGAAGCAGGCCGAATCCTGGAGTACTTCGGTGCAGAAGTTAAAATTTTCCATCCTAAAGGGTTACCTCTTCCTGAGGATGGTGATATGCAGCATCCCAAGGTAAAAGAACTGCATGAGCTTTTAGCATGGTCAGAAGGCATGGTTTGGTGCTCTCCTGAACGTCATGGTTCAATGAGTTCGATTTTAAAAGCTCAAATTGACTGGATTCCATTAGCAGCAGGCGCAATACGTGCAACGCAAGGTAAAACCTTAGCTGTAATGCAAGTGTGTGGAGGTTCGCAATCCTTTAATGCTGTAAATCAATTACGTATTTTAGGGCGTTGGATGCGTATGATCACAATACCAAACCAGTCATCAGTTCCTAAAGCATTTCTTGAGTTTGAGGAAGATGGTCGTATGAAACCTTCTTCTTATTACCGTAGGATTGTAGATGTAATGGAAGAGCTTTATAAATTTACACTTTTAACCAGGGGACAATCAGCATATTTAACTGATCGTTACTCTGAACGTGTAGAAAGTGCAGAAGAGCTTTCAAAACGTGTGAATCAGAAGAGTATTTAGATTTCCTAAAATTAACATCATACACCTTATACGAAATTAAAAAATGGAGCTTAAAACTCCATTTTTTAATAACTTTTTTAAATTGCTAAGCGTAAATTCAGTGCTTTTACAACTTTAATCACAGTATCAAAACTAGGGTTAACATCACCAGAAAGTGCTTTGTAAAGACTTTCTCGGCCTAAGCCTGTATCTCGTGATAATTGAGCCATTCCTTTAGCTTTTGCAATGTTACCTAAAGCCTTTGCAATGAATGCGGCATCGCCATTAGATTCTTCAATACATGCTTGTAAGTAAGCTTGCATATCATCTTACAGTTCTTAGCTGAATATGGAATAGATATGAAACATAAAAATAAATACAAGGAAACAGCATTTGAAAGAGCACAGAAGCAAGCAAAAACTGAATTAATGAACTACCTAGAAACATTTAATTAGGTTTTCTAAAATACATAATACACCTTATACGAAATGCGTTATGATTCCGCTTATAAATCAATCCTGTAGTTCCTAGTTTATAGCCCATCTTCCCCAAGGTGGGCTTTTTTTATGTTTTTCCATGTTTCACGCTTAGTAAGTGAGCAATGTTTCACGGCTTTAATAAGCCCAAGTGAACAATCAAATCAGCCATACGGCTTAAAGAATCGGCTCCAAAAGCCTCTTTTTTCCGGTTCAGGCTCTACGTGTTCAGGAATAGGAATTCGCTTATTCTCGATTACCCAGTTTAGTGTCGCAAGTTGTACATCTGTTAAACCTTACCAATCTGCTTTTAAATATTCAATAACCTCTGTTTTGTATAAGCCATTCACCGTTTCAGCCAAAGCATTATCGTATGAATCACCGGTCGTACCGACTGATGCTCGTAAATTTGCTGCCTCTAAACGATGACATTGTTGTCAAAATGCAGGGTATTGGTGGCTCCCCTCAGGGGCATAATTTGTTGAAGCCTAGGTTACTACTAAAAAATTAAAAAATCTTAAAAAATAGGAGCTTATAGCTCCCATTTTTTGTTAGCTTTCTAAGTCCCTATGTTAATTTGAAGAATACTTCATCATAACGTCCGAATACAGCTATATTTTTTTGATTTCTACAATATCACTTGATTCAATTAGCGATTGGATATTACCAAATAAACTTTGAATATAATCAGACGCTATATGGATATCTAAATCCTCCCTGCTACGCCATTCTTCTAAGAAGAAATATCTACTTGAGTCATTTTCGCTAATATAAAGCTCATATTTCAAGCATCCTTCTTCTTGAAGCGTAGGCTCTATTACACTTTTTAAAAGCGCTTCTAACGTTTCTTTTTGATCTGATTTTGCCTTAAAGTTCGCAATTACTGAAATAGTCATTATTTCACCTTTAATTTGTTTTAGAAGTTTTCTAGTACAATTTTGCCTTTTGATTTACCTGATTCAAGCAACTTATGCGCCTTCTCCAAGTTTGCAGCGTTAATATTGCCTAGATTTTGGTTGAGCGTACTTCTAATTTTTTGCTGGTCAACTAATTGGGCAACCTGTTGCAACAGTTCACCTTGCTTTTCAATATCATCGGTTTCATACATTGAACGAGTAAACATCAACTCCCAATGGATAGAAATAGATTTAGTCTTAAACGGCATAATATCAAATGTTTGTGGATCATCGATCAATCCAAGCTTGCCTTGTGGTACAATCAGAGAAACTATTTGCTTGATATATGTTTCTGTATGATTTGTAGAGAATACGTATTTTGGTTTTGCAATGCCTAGTGTCTCGATTTGTGCATTTAAATCTTTGCTATGATCAATGACATGGTCGGCACCAAGTGATTCCACCCAAGATTTCGTTTCTTCACGTGAAGCTGTTGCTATAACGGTCAGATTTGTTTTTGCTTTTAGGAGTTGGATAGCGATTGATCCTACACCACCTGCACCACCAATAATTAAAATACTGCCAACTTCTGTTTCTGAAATTTGAAACCGATCAAACAGCATTTCCCATGCCGTTATTGCAGTTAATGGCAATGCTGCTGCTTCTGCATTAGATACTGTAATTGGTTTAAGACTGATAATTCGTTCATCGACTGCTTGAAACTCAGCATTACTACCATCTCGGGTTAAATCGCCAGCATACCAAACAGAATCTCCTACTTTAAACGAGGTAACTTTTGAGCCAACTTCAATAATTTCCCCAACGGCATCCCAACCTAAAATACGATTATTTGCTTCAGACGAATTTTTTCTCACTTTGGTATCAACTGGATTCACAGAGATTGCCTGAACTTTTACCAGTACATCACGCTCCTTAAGCGTAGGCTTCGCTTTTTCAATATCTACCAATGAATTTTTAAAATCATCATGGTTATTGATAACATACGATACGGCTTTCATAGATTTGTCCTTAACTTTAAAAATATAGTAAAAATGGGAGCGAGGTGCTCCCATTTTTTGTTATTCAATAATTAAAACTCTTGGCTCGTTGGGCGTAAAACAATTTCATTAATATCTACATCCGCAGGCTGTTCAATTGCATAAGCAATTGCTCGAGCGACTGAGTCAGCTGGTATGGCTTGTTTGTAGAAATCAGTAACAAACTCTGAACTTTCTTTATGAGAAGAACCGAATTTTAGTTCTGACTCAATTGCACCAGGCTCAATAGTAGTCGTTCTAATTGTTCCCCCAACTTCATGACGAAGTCCTTCAGAGATGGCTCTTACAGCAAACTTAGTACCGCTATAAACAGTACCTCCTGGACTAAATACTTTTATCCCTGCAACAGATGCGAGATTAATAAAGTGTCCAAAGTTTTGTTTTTGGAAAACAGGTAGGGTAGCTGCTATACCATAAAGAACACCTTTGATATTAATGTCGATCATACGATCCCATTCATCAACTTTTAGCTCACTTAATGGTGCAATAGACATTAATCCAGCATTGTTTACCAATACATCGATTTGACCAAATGCGCTTAATGCCTTTTCAATAAGTGCTTGTACTTCATGTGGTTTGGTTATATCCATACCAATAAATTCAGCTTGACCACCTTCAGCACGAATGTCGTGAACAATAGCCTCTAATTTTTCAGTACGTCTAGCACCAAGTACAACCTTTGCACCTTTTTTAGCAAGTAAGCGAGCAGTAGCTTCACCTAAACCACTACTTGCACCAGTGATAACAATAACTTTATTTTCTATATTATTCATACAAGTGCCCTTCAACCTATCTGTCAATCATATTTGATGGATTAAGTATTACAGCCTTGATAGGTATAATAAATGAATAATATTATCTTTCAGAATTCCTATTTACGGAATAATTACCAGACCACAGGATTGGACATGCAGAACAAATTGGAAATGATGCGTATCTTTTGTGTCGCAGCAGAGTCTCGAAATTTTAAAGAGGCAGCCACTCAGCTCGGTATTTCCCCGCAGCTAGTGACACGGGCAATAAAAGAGCTAGAAGAGCAGCGCGGAGAGATTCTGTTCTACAGGAGTACTCGACAAATTAAAATTACTGCTGATGGTGAGCGTTTGGCAAAGCAAGCACGTTTTGCGGTGGGATCCATTGATGCTCTGCTTGTAAAAGACACCAAGGAAAAACGAGATGAAATGCGTGGGACTGTCCGTCTTACTGTTTCGTCAGTGTTAGGGCGTAAATTGGTAGTACCTGCACTAGCAGAATTTGCCACACGTTACCCAGATATTGTCGTGGATTGTGTGCTAACAGATTCACACTCGGATGTGATCGATGAGCGGATAGATATCGGGATCAGATTTGGATTTTTGCCGGACAATCGATATGTGGCAAGGGAATTGGCTAAAGTGAACTTTTATTCTGTGGGTACGCCAGAGTTAATTGATAAGGTCGGAATGCCTAAAAAAATTATTGACCTTGATAAATACCCTCTAACAGCACTATTCGATCATAAAACAGGGCGTTACTGGCCATGGACATTCACCGAAAGTCGAAGCTTCACGCCATCAAAGCCTCGTTTTATTACAGATGATCTAGAAGCTGAATTTCAAGCTATTCTCGCTGGGGTTGGATTCGGACACATGCCTGGATTTCTAGTTTTGCCGTGGCTTAGGAGTGGTAAGCTCATTCAGATACTTCATGAGGAAACCTCTCCCGTTTGGCGCCTGTATTTATATCGTCCACAGCGGGGCCCGACACCTTTGCGAATCCGAGCATTGTTTGATTACTTAGCGGAAGTGTTGGGCCATATAGAAACCTGAATCAGATGGAACTAACCTTTTTTCTAGAAAGTAGAAATCAGATAAGACCATCATGTATTTAGAGTAACTACAATTTTTCCTATTTGCTGATTTGATTCAAGATAGCGCTGAGCGTCATGCATGTCCTCAAAGTTAAAGCAACAGTCGATCACTGGACGAAGATATCCTGCACCTATACTGCTAAGAATAAATCGTCTGGCTTGCTCCCTTAGAACAGGATCATGGAGAACCTCAAGGAACAAAAAACCTCGCATGGTTAAGCTTTTGCGTAATGCAACTTTAAGGGGAAATGGTGTGATCTCCGGGCTAAGTGCACCATGCATAACCATAGTTCCTCCCACAGACATCGCTTTTGCAATCTGTTCAATATGTGGCCCTCCTACAGCATCGAAGGCGACATCAAGATATTCTCCACCCAAACGTGAAACAAGCGCCTCATACAAATCTGGTTCATCTTCACTGGCTATAACATTTTTAACACCGAGATCCAGTAAACGTTGCTTTTTCTCTACCGTCTGTGTACTTGCAATGACCTTAGCACCCGCTGCTTCAGCTATCTGTATCGCAGCTAGTCCTACGCTACTTGAAGCTGCTGTGATCAAGATCGTTTTTCCTTTCGAAAGTCCACCAGCATGGATTACACCACCCCAAGCCGTCAAATACTGCATCCAGATTGAAGAAGCTTCTTCCCAGCTTAAACTATCGGGTTTGTGAACTAAAAAAGTTTCTGGAATCAGAAGCTTGTCCGCATATGTCCCATATTTGGCTAGATTGTCAGTCGGAAGAATCGATACTGCATCTCCTGGAGAAAATTGGCGTACACCTTCACCTATTGCCAGAACTATGCCTGCTCCCTCATATCCCAGACGAGAAGGGAATACTGCTTTTTGAATATAAGTACCACGCCGAAACATTACATCAGCCCGGTTGAGTCCGATCGTTTTCATCTGGATTAGAACTTCTCCTGCTGCTGGTAAAGCAACAGGAAGTGTTTCTAATGTCAGAACATCTGTATCTCCAATACTATTGAAGCGCCAAGTCTTGGCCTGAAGTGCGTTAAATGACATCAATCACGACCTTAATATTGGCAGAGCGATCTTGAACAGCATCATGAGCCTCAATCGCTTGGTCTAGAGTAAAATGACGAGGATCAACAAGAGGACGCAGTTTACCTTCCTCAACAAGACGAGTCGCGATCTTAAGGATATCACCATGATGAGCACGGCGATTGCCTGTTAACATCGGCATTAGGACGAATACGCCAGACACTGTGGCACACCGTAGAGATGAACTCGCTAAATTATGATTACCAAATGCAGCACAGCTGGTAATGTGGCCATAGTGAGTTGTCATGGAAAGTGAAGCTTCGAGTACTGGACCACCCACAGTGTCGTAAACAATGTTAAAACCTTGACCCTCAGGGCTTGCAGCAATAATGTCATCGGAAGATGCTGTTGTGTAATCGAGAGGTGTTGCACCGAGTTCTGAAATCAGTGGTTGATCAGCTGTACGACCAGTCGCCCAAACATTTGCATCAAGTGATTTTGCAAGCTGAACAACCATATAACCAACGCCACCAGCACCACCCTGAACCAGTACAGTTTGCCCTGGTTGGACCTTCGCGTTATCCACTAAACCTTCCCAAGCGGTGAGGAACGTCAATGGTAGTACTGCTGCCTCGCGCATAGAGATATTCCGTGGCTTTAATGCAATCAGATCGGCATCTGCTACAACATATTCTGCTAAAGATCCTTGAAGACCACGAACGCCACCAATCAGACCGTAAACTTCATCTCCAACGTTGAAGTGGGTGACACCTTCACCAACAGCAGTTACAACCCCAGCCATATCTGTTCCCAACACGGCAGGAAGCTCTGGCATAGCATATGGTGCTTCACCAAGACGAATTTTATAATCAATAGGGTTTACACCACTAGCATGAATACGTACTAGAACTTGCCCAGCCTCTGGTTGAGGTATAGGGAGTTCTACACGTTTAAATTCATGATCACCAAAATTTTCTAGGATAAGAGCATTCATCATCTTATTCATAGTTGTTCCTTATTCTTAACTGGGGGATGATATGCACAGTACCAAAGTAAATTAATCCAATAAATGATATTTATAGGATTTGATAATTCCTAAATAATGAATAATAAATATCATCTGCTCACTAAAAATATTCTAGTACAGTCTGTAAAGGCAGTTTAATCTAAACTGTCGGTAGTATTTTCAAGGCTTGAAACGTTCAAAATATCTACAAAGTGGCTAAAATTTGAAACATAATTCTAAAAGGTCATAGCATTACAAAGAACATGAGCCAAAAAAAATGGGAGCTAAAAGTCCCATTTTTTTTGTGACTTTCGCATAAGCTCTATGATGTTAATTTAAAAAAACTAAAAACAGGGATAGAAAATTTTCGCTAAAGATCTTTTTAATTTTCGATTTATAAAAATTATTGCTTTTTTTATACTATGGGGTAGTATAGTATTAATGCTAGCTAATAAGGAGGTCTGATGCCTAATCAGGTTGAAGACAAAAAAAAGATTCTTCTACGCGTCAGAAAGATCAAAGGTCAGACGCAAGCGATTGAAAAAGCGTTAGAAGACAATGTGGAATGTGGTGCAATTCTGCAACAAATATGCTCTGTGCGTGGTGCTATTAATGGTTTGATGAATGAAATGTTGGAGGTTCATTTAAAGGACACTTTAGTATCAGGTGAAACCACAGAACAACAACGAAAAGAAGAATTGGCTGAAATCGCCAAGATTCTAAAATCATATTTAAAATAGATCTGTATAAGGAATTATTCCATGAAGTCACGTGCTGCCGTTGCGTTTGGTCCTGGTCAACCTCTTCAAATTGTTGAAGTTGATGTTGCACCACCGAAGAAAGGTGAAGTATTAATTAAGATCTCCCATACCGGTGTGTGTCATACAGACGCATTTACTTTATCTGGCGATGATCCTGAAGGTGTTTTTCCGGCTATTCTCGGGCATGAAGGTGCTGGTGTTGTAGTTGAGGTTGGTGAAGGCGTGACTAGCGTCAAACCAGGTGATCATGTTATTCCACTTTACACTGCTGAATGTGGCGAGTGCGTATTCTGTAAATCTGGAAAATCGAACTTGTGTATTTCCGTTCGCGAAACTCAAGGTAGAGGCGTAATGCCAGATGGTACCACTCGTTTTTCCTACAATGGTCAACCGATTTACCACTATATGGGCTGCTCAACGTTCAGTGAATACACTGTAGTGGCAGAAGTATCATTGGCTAAAATCAATCCTGAAGCCAATCACGAACATGTCTGCTTACTGGGTTGTGGGGTAACAACGGGTATCGGTGCAGTACATAACACGGCTAAAGTACAAGAAGGTGATAGTGTTGCGGTCTTTGGTTTAGGTGGTATTGGTCTGGCAGTCGTACAAGCCGCACGTCAAGCTAAAGCAGGGCGTATTATTGTGGTTGACATGAATCCAGATAAATTTGCGCTGGCAAAAGAGTTTGGTGCAACGGACTTCTTGAACCCTAAAGATTACGATAAACCAATCCAGCAAGTCATTGTCGAAATGACTGGCTGGGGTGTAGATCATTCATTTGAATGTATTGGTAACGTGAATGTGATGCGTGCAGCCCTTGAAAGTGCACACCGTGGCTGGGGACAATCCGTAATTATTGGTGTAGCTGGCGCAGGTCAGGAAATCTCTACCCGTCCATTCCAACTGGTTACTGGTCGTAAATGGCTAGGTTCTGCCTTTGGTGGGGTAAAAGGTCGTACGCAACTTCCAGGAATGGTTGAAGATGCCATGAAAGGTAAAATTCAATTAGAACCATTTGTGACACATACGATGGGCTTGGATCAGATCAATGAAGCCTTTGATCTAATGCATGAAGGTAAGTCAATTCGTACTGTAATTCATTACGAATAATTCCGTCAGACCTTATACTTTTCCATGCATGTGAATCATGAATGACATGCATGGAATCCTCTAAAACGGCACATCATCTGTAAAACAGATCTATCTATGTATCCATCATGTATAGGTTCAACAAACCTGCCTACATTTTAAATCTTTATCAGTATTCTCTGTGGAGAATGTCAGACTCTTTGTTTACTCGATTTCTCATGAAGTCTTGCTCAACATAGGTAATTGATTATGGAAATAATTGAGAAACATGCTTCTTTTGGTGGATCGCAAGAAGTGTATCGCCATCAGTCAATAGCATTAAACTGTTCAATGAAATTCTCAATATATCTGCCACCTCATGACAAAGATGAGCGGTTGCCAGTGTTATATTGGTTATCAGGATTGACTTGCAACGAACAGAACTTTATTACTAAAGCCGGAGCACAAAAGTATGCGGCTGAACATAAAGTCATTATTGTTGCACCAGATACCAGCCCACGTGGAGAGGATGTACCAGATCATGCAGATTATGATTT
The DNA here is from genome assembly GCF_029024105.1 of Acinetobacter lwoffii. NCBI lineage: Bacteria > Pseudomonadati > Pseudomonadota > Gammaproteobacteria > Moraxellales > Moraxellaceae > Acinetobacter > Acinetobacter lwoffii. The sequence goes on from NZ_CP118964.1 coordinate 23,025, forward strand.
AGGCCAAGGCGCAGGATTCTATGTGAATGCAACACAAGCACCCTGGTCGCAGCATTTCAAAATGTATGATTATATTGTGGAAGAGCTCAGAAATCTGATTGACCTGAATTTTCCGACCAATCAAGTCCAAAGTATTATGGGTCATAGCATGGGTGGTCATGGTGCATTAGTAATTGGATTAAAAAATCCTGAGCTGTATAAAAGTATTTCTGCTTTTGCACCAATTGTTGCACCTAGCCAAGTACCTTGGGGGAAAAAGGCTTTTACACACTACCTAGGTGAAACCGAAACTTTATGGAAAAGCTATGATGCGATTGAATTAATCAAAAACGCTGAAGTTCATTTACCTATTTTAGTCGATCAAGGAACAGCTGATGATTTTCTTGAAGAACAGTTAAGGCCTAAGCTTCTTAGTGATATTTGTTTGGAACAAGAATATCCTCTGACACTTAACCTAAGAGAAGGGTATGACCATAGCTATTACTTTATTGCGAGCTTTATAGAGAAACATATAGAGTTTCACAGCAAATTCCTAGCTAAATAACTTTCATAGATATGAGGATGTACAATATTGTTCTTGAATGCTTCTTGAGCAATATAATTTCCAGATGAAGAGGTCAGCTTATAAATCTAAGGTAGAGTCAATTGATCCTTATATAAATAAGATTGAATTTAATCATCTCATATCTTGATTTTTTGATTCAAATGTTAATGATATTAACTTGAATAAATTCATAGCATTATGTCGAAATAAAAACCTAAATTTTGGCTCAGCTATGGGAATTTTTTTTAACTTTTATACAACAAAACTTTCTGACATGCATACATTAGCAATGTCAGAATCAGTTTGAATTATAATCAATTATGGAGTTTTAGTCATGCTTAAAACAGCTTTATATGTCCGTCTTGAAGCTAAACCGGGTAAAGAAGACGAAGTGGAAGCTTTTCTTAAAGCCGGTTTACCTATTGTCATGGAAGAACCTGCGACAGTTGCGTGGTTTGGCCTACGTCTTGGACCTACAACATTTGGTATTTTTGATGCATTTCCTGATGAGGCGGGTCGCCAAGCGCATTTATCTGGCAAGGTTGCAGCTGCTTTGATGGCTCAGGCCGAAGAGCTATTTTCAGAGCCACCATCTATTGAAAAAGTAGATGTTTTGGCGAGTAAACTACCAGCTTAAACCGATGCTTAAATGTATGAGGGTGCTGTCTGAAATTTTGAATGAAAGGCAGCACTTTAACGCTTTGAGGTTTGTCATAGGCTTTTTATTCAAGTTGGGCTACTTTATTTATTGGCTTAATCTCATCATTTAAATGGGGCAATATCCAAAACAGGGTAAATAAACGAATGCAACTATTTACATGCTTTATATTGAACCAATCTATCTAATTTACTGTCACATTTGTACATCTGCTAAACCGTGCCAATCTGCTTTTAAAATATTTAATCATTGCTATTTTGTATGAGCCATTCACTGTTTCAGCCAATGCGTTCACAACCATGTCAGTAGTCATACGTGTTGATACCTTTCATCCAACAATCGCTCGTGAAAATACATCAATAATAAAAGCGGTATAGAACAAGCCTGAATTTGTTTAACCATCACTAAAGTTGCAAGCTGAAATAATTTTTATAAAAATAGACGACTGGTCTATTTTTATGTATAGTTAGCACATGGTGTAGGCAAAAGCCGTAGTGTTGTCCGATTTTTTAAAAGTTTATTTGATGAATAACGGTGGTTTTTCAAATCAATTAACTGATCATTCTAGGATAAAAATATGCTGAATTTTAACTTTTATAATCCGACCCGCATTATTTTTGGTGGCGATACAATAGCTAAAATCAATGACTATGTGCCTACAGAAGCAAAAGTATTAATGTTGTTTGGTGGTGAAAGTGCACGTAAGAATGGTACTTTAGCTGAAGTGCGTGAAGCATTAGGTGCAAGAGAAATTCATGAATTTGGCGGAATTGAGCCGAATCCGAGTTATGAAACCCTCATGAAAGCTGTAGAGCTGATTCGTGAACAAAAGATTGATTTCTTGATGGCTGTCGGTGGTGGATCGGTAATCGACGGTACTAAATTTATTGCAGCAGCAGTCAATTATACAGGGGATACATGGGAGATTTTAGAAACCCATGGTAATAAAATTACCCAAGCTTTGCCTTTTGCGAGTGTACTCACCCTTCCGGCAACTGGTTCAGAAATGAATAGCGGTGGGGTAGTAACCAGAAAATCGACCCAAGCCAAATTGTCATTTAGCAGTCCCTATGTTTTTCCGCAATTTTCCGTACTTGATCCGAATAAAACTTTTAGCTTGCCGACGCGCCAGTTGGCTAATGGCGTGGTCGATGCATTTATTCATGTCATGGAACAGTACTTAACTCACCCTGTGAATGCACACGTACAAGATCGTTTTGCCGAAGGTCTATTGCAAACTTTGATTGAGATTGGACCGAAAATCTTGGAAGATTCAGCAGATTATGACACGCGTGCGAATTTGATGTGGGCTGCTAGCATGGCACTGAATGGGCTAATTGGAGCTGGTGTACCACAAGATTGGTCAACCCATTTGATTGGACATGAGCTCACGGCTTTATATGGTATTGATCATGCTCGTACCTTGGCCATTGTGTTGCCGTCCAATCTACAAGTGCGTCGTCAAGAGAAGCGAGAAAAATTACTACAGTATGCAGCTCGTGTCTGGCAGATTGTCGAAGGTGATGAAGAACAACGTATTGATACTGCTATTGCTCGTACTCGAGCCTTCTTTGAGCAACTTGGATTGCCGACTCGTCTTAGCGATTATGGACTGGGGGAGACAGATATTGAGATCATCATTACGCAACTTAAATCACATAATCTTACACAGCTAGGCGAACATAAAAATGTTTCATTAGAGATCAGTCGCCAAATTCTCGAGATGAGCATCTAAGCTAAATGCGCGTATCTGGCATGCTCTGACCCTGTAACAATGCTCCTCAATCATGAAAATTATCGGAGAAATAACATGAAAATTTTAATCGTTTTAACTTCACATGATCAACTTGGCAATACTGGTAAGAAAACAGGTTTCTGGCTAGAAGAACTTGCTGCACCGTATTACACCTTTATTGACTCTGGTGCTGAAGTTACGCTGGCGTCGCCTCAAGGTGGGCAGCCACCACTAGATCCGAAAAGTAATTTAGCCGATGCTCAAACTGAAACCACTCATCGTTTTGAAGCAGATCCAACTGCAATGCAAGCATTGGCACAGACACATAAACTTAGCGAAATTTCTGTAGCTGATTATGATGCAGTGTTTTATCCAGGCGGGCATGGCCCATTGTGGGATTTAGCAGAAGATCCGATTTCAATTTCTCTGATTGAACAGGCGATTCAGTCTGGCAAACCTGTTGCAGCAGTGTGTCATGCCCCGGGTGTTCTTCGTCATGTGAAAGCGAGTAATGGAGCGCCCTTAGTTAGCGGTAAATTAGTGACTGGTTTCACCAATACTGAGGAGGCCGCTGTAGGCTTGACTGAAATTGTACCATTTTTAGTCGAAGACATGCTTAAACAAAACGGTGGTCATTATTCTAAAGTTGATGATTGGCAAGTACATGTTCAAGTAGATGGCTTGCTGGTTACTGGACAAAATCCAGCATCTTCTGCTGCAACTGCCTCAGCATTACTTCAATTGTTGAAATAAAGAGTAGCTAGTGTCTGTTGTGGTGCTTAGCAGTGAATAAACTTCTGACTCTGAGCAACTGGCGCAATAAGCAAAATAACCCTCCCTTAATGGTGAAGGGCCTGAGTTAATAGCTTTCCTTCCTTTATTTTTTCTATATACAGGAAGGAAGGGTATTTTTTTAATTTAGATCAATTAAGTCATGATGACTTGGATACAATGAAATGAAAGACAGCAAACTATTTCAAAACTTAAGCTTAGGCCCTTATGTTTTGCAAAACCGTATTGTATTGCCACCATTAACGCGGTCGCGCAGTACTCAGCCAGGGAATATTCCAAATGAACTGATGGCAACCTATTATCAACAGCGTACCGGTGCAGGATTTATGGTCACCGAAGGTACGCAAATCGAGCCACGTGGTCAAGGCTATGCTTGGACACCCGGTATTTACAGCTCTGAACAGATTGCTGGATGGCGTAAAGTGACGGAAGCAGTGCATGCTAAAGGAGGCATTATTTTTGCACAACTTTGGCATGTTGGGCGTGTTTCACATACATCTTTGCAACCCAATCATGCATCACCGGTCGCGCCCTCGGCTATTAGGGCTGATAGTAATGTTAAAGTCTTTATTGAGACCGGGCCCAATGCAGGTGCCTTGGCTGATCCTTCAATGCCACGTGCTTTAAGCAATGCAGAAGTTAAAGAATTAGTGCAACTCTATGCTCAAGCAGCACGCAATGCCTTGGCTGCTGGTTTTGATGGGGTTGAAATTCATTGTGCAAATGGTTATTTGGTGAATCAATTTATCTCTGCACATAGTAACCACCGTGAAGATGAATATGGTGGATCACTAAACAATCGTTTGCGTTTTTTACGTGAAGTAGTAGAGGCAGTTGCTGAGGTGGTTGGTGCAGATCGTTTAGGAGTGCGTTTTGCCCCGCTATTTGAAAGTACAGAGGAAGATCGTGTTTACATGGGGTTGGTTGAAGATGATCCACATGTGACTTATATTGAAGCCATAAAAATACTTGAAGAAGTTGGGATTGCCTATTTATCGATTGCAGAAGCTGATTGGGATAATGCACCAGAACTTCCTCATGATTTTCGTAGAGATGTCAGAGACACTTTCAGTGGTCGGATTATTTATGCAGGTCGATATACGGCAGAAAGAGGGACTCGAATTTTAGAGGCAGGGCTGGCCGATTTAATTGCATTTGGACGCCCATTTATTGCGAATCCAGATTTACCCGATCGCATCGCCAATGGTTGGCCATTGAATGCAGTAGATGCAAGTACTATGTATGGTGGGACGGAAAAAGGCTATATTGATTATCCAGCTTACGCAGATTAATCTCGACTAAGTGAGTTATTTTGCCAACCTTTGTGGTTGGCAAAATAAGAACTTAGGATTGCTGTTGCCAGCATAACTTCTTCTTAAAACAAATTCTTAAAATTTTTTAGCTGTGTAATGAGCCAACCTGCCAGTGGGAAAGAAATCAGTTGCGTTACTGGCACTAATACTATGACTTCAATCAACACCATCATCGGGAAACTTTGATGCTCAGTAATTGGCTTTAATAAAGTGAGTACCAGTAATAGTGTGGGATATAAGCCTAAATATCCGACTAAAATACGAGTCATGAGGGCTTTAGGAGGAGAATTCATTGTGCGCTATACTCATAGATTGTTAATTGATCTAATAGCAACACATTAATAAGTAATCATTGGACTGCTATTATTAATTATGTAATTGATATTTAATTTAATTTTTATGAATCTTCACCTTTTAATAGAAATTTAGTTGCTCTCAGAGCTTGATGTAATGGTGTTTTATCTTTTTGCAACTTACTCAGTAATGCTGCACCTAACCACATTTGGTAAAGTACTTGTGCCAAAGTCGAGGCCTCGGTATCTGCTTGGATAGATTGATCCTGTTTACCCAAATCAATTAAACCAGCAATCCGTTGGATTACATCATCGACGCCAGCGGACATAATGGAGCGCATATCTTCGGATAGATCGGCAACTTCTGCGGCAAGTTTCACAATTAAACAGCTATCCGCCCAACCACACTGTGTTTTAGGATCTTCTATCCATAAATTAAAATACTCAATCAGCTTTTGATAAGGGGATTTATCACTACGCCATACATCATTTAAACGGACTTGGTAATTGTCTACATAATGCTGTACCAATTCACATCCGAAAGCTTCCTTAGATTGGAAATAATGATAAAACGAGCCTTTAGGGATCTCACAGCTCTGTAAAATTTCCTGTAATCCTACACCGGTAAAACCTTTATGCAAAATCAGGTCTGAACTGGTGTTAAGAATGTGTAAGCGCTTCGCTTCAGACTTTTTAATAGGAGTAGGCTTCATATTAATTATTTACTCTATTGTAAAAAAATAGACCAGTCGTATTGTTTTTTATTATAACTCATCTACAATGGATGTAAAGAAATTTTAATCTTAATTTTTAATTGTGAAGAGAAATACTTCTAAATAAAACATGGAGTTATATGTGTGAAAACAGTTATTAATCAACGCATCGTTTTAGCTAAACGGCCAGTGGGTGAGCCAAAACACAGCGATTTTCGTATTGAGCAAGTTGAGCTCAATGAACTTAAACAAGGCGAGATATTGTTAAAAACCATTTACTTGTCACTCGATCCTTATATGCGTGGTCGCATGAGTGATGCTCCTTCATATGCAGCACCGGTTGAAATTGGCGAAGTGATGGTCGGTGGAACAGTCAGTCAAGTGGTGGCCTCTAAAAACCCAAAATTCAAAGAAGGTGAGTGGGTTCTTTCAGGAAATGGCTGGCAGGGCTACGCAATTTCTAATGGGGCTGCATGTCAAAGCTTAGGTATGCAACCTGAACATCCATCTTGGGCATTGGGTATTTTGGGAATGCCAGGATTTACTGCTTATATGGGGTTGTTGGACATTGGCCAGCCTAAAGCTGGTGAAACTTTGGTCGTTGCAGCTGCAACAGGACCTGTTGGTGCTACGGTTGGACAGATTGGCAAAATTAAAGGTTGTCGCGTGGTTGGCGTCGCAGGTGGGGCTGAAAAATGCCGTTATGCAGTAGAAGAACTCGGCTTCGATGCTTGTATCAATCATCATGATGAAAATTTTGCAGAACAATTACAACAAGCAGTTCCCAACGGTATAGATATTTATTATGAGAATGTCGGGGGTAAAGTGTTTGATGCAGTATGGCCATTGCTTAACTCTGCGGCACGTGTACCGGTGTGTGGTGTGGTTTCCCAGTATAACGCTACCGAGCGAGCACAAGGGCCAGACCGTTTACCAGGCTTTATTTCCACCCTTTTAAAAAAGCGTATTCGCATGCAAGGCTTTATTATTTTTGATGATTATGGCAGTCAGTATTCGGAATTCTATCAGCAAATGTCTGAATGGTTGAAAGACGGAAAAATCAAATATAAAGAGCATATGGTGCAAGGTTTAGATAACACGATCAATGCTTTCAATGGTATGTTGAAAGGCGAAAACTTTGGCAAAGTGGTTGTAAAAATTTAAAAAAATAGGAATTATCATGATTACACTACATCATTTAGATCAATCACGTTCTTTTCGCATTTTGTGGTTACTTGAAGAAATCAAGCAGCCTTATGAGCTGAAACGCTATTATCGTGACTCAAACACGCATTTGGCCCCTGACTCTTTAAAAACCATTCATCCTTTAGGGAAATCTCCAGTATTGGAATGGGATGGCAAAGTTATTGCAGAGTCAGGCGCAATCGTTGAGTTATTAATTCAGCAACTTGCGCCACATTTAGCACCAGATATGGATGAATCTACCTATGTCGATTATCTACAGTGGATTCATTTCTCAGAAAGCTCTGCCATGCTGCCATTTTTGTTAAAAACGTTTAATGCGATAGAAACCAAGCAGGGTACGAAGTTGGTATTTCTAGAAAATTATACTCAAGTTGAGTTCGATAAAGTATTTAGCTATTTAAATGAATATTTAAAAGATAAAGAATTTCTAGTCGCAGACCGTTTAACCGGTGCTGACTTTATGATGGGCTTTGGACTACATGCTTTAGTTCATCATATGGGACAAGGTGAAAATTATCCTCATATCCAGCATTATGTAGCAGGTTTAAGCCAACTACCTAGCTGGCAAGCCGCAGTACAAATTGAACAAAATGGTGTGAAAAGTTAAAAATAGCAAGATTGTTTTTTTAAGGCAATTGAGAAAAAGAATCGTGATTATCAAGTACAGCTAGTTATAAAATAAGCTGACACATATTTAAGTAAACGCCTAATGAATTTCATCGGGCGTTCTCTATTTTAAAGATAAGGAATTACCATTATTTAAGACAAGTTTCGCCTGTTCTTCCACTGTAAATTCTTATCAAAAGAGATTGAATATTACGACGGTTACGTTGAAATATATAATCAACTTTTGAAAGAAAGAAACGCGACTAACGCACAGCAAGATTAAATTATTCCTCGGGGTATTAAACAAGTAAACTACATCATTTTACTAACATAAACACATACACGTAAAAATCACGCCCCAGTTTAACAGGCAATAGTTTTTGAACCCTTGTATTAAAACTTAAACGAATCTAGCAATTCTTTATTTGATGTTAATACTCATCCAGTATTGAGGTTTTTTATCTTTTCTTGCTTGTGATCTAGGTTGTAATACTCTAATTTCATACTCACCTGAAGCAGGTAAAATATAAATACCATTATTATCAAGCTCTGGAGAATATTCTCCAAGATTGCAATATCAATATGCTTTTGTCTTCTACAAAGCGTACTGTACGAATATCACTGATATTCGGGGCTGCTCAGCCGCAAAGTTTAATCAGACTTTGCATAAAGCCAGTGACCATACGTAAAGACAGACGGAATAAGGATTTAATCATTAAGCAGCATTGGATGGCTGCGTCGGAGTAGGTTTGATTTCGCCCTTGTTTGCCTTTTGATAGCGCATACCATTGCGTAGCAGGATCAAACCAAATGGCAATATTTCCGCGACTCATGAGTGCTCGGTTATATGCGGGCCAATTGGTTGTGCGGTAGATTTTGTGTGTATGCTTCTTCATTTGAAAATTATATTGCTGAAAAAGTCCTTAAGAACAGCTTTGCGCAACAAAGCCGTTCGAGATTGTTATGATCTTTTTTTGACGGAGAACAAATTTTCCCTGATCAAGCAAATAACTTTAAAATTTTCTTAGTGAGCAAGATGGCCAATACTTATTAGAAGAAAAATCTTTTGTTTATGATGCTGAAAATGATCAATTTCTAGAATCGGATATACAGGCATTTTATTCCCTTTCGTCTGCAATTCTAGACTAGCAAGACCCGTCTTTTAAAGGCAGTTTTCCTATGTAATAACATGATAAATCAGAATTAGGATTGTAAATTTTTCACCCACCAAATTTTTTTGTGCTAGCTGTTATAATGCGCCAAATTGCTGCCAAGTCTCATCATTATGTAAAGAGTCATAATAATTTTGCAGTTCTACTAGGGTCTGTTGACATTTACTGTTCAAAAAAATAGCGAGAAAGTAAAATTTAATCGCCAAACTAAATTTACTTCTCGCTATGCCTCGTACAATGCTGAATGATCAACACTGGTCTAAGTTACTTTCTATTTTCCGAAATTTTGATATCTATTTCAAATCTAATTTGAGAAATTTTGTCGAAGCAATACTTTATAGAATAAGAACAGGCTGCCCATGGCGTGATTTGCCTAAAGAATTTGGTTCGTATAACTCAATCTTTAAAAAATATAATCGTTGGTGTAAAAATGATAAGTTAATGAAAATATTTAAATTAATTTCTTCAAGTGCTGATATGGAATGGGTTTTTATTGATGGTAGTCATGTTCGGGCACACCAACATTCTGCTGGAATAAAAGATCAGGATATTTCTAAAAGCATTGGTGGAAATAGTTCTAAAATACACTTAGCTGTTGATGCGGATGGCAATCCAATCGAAATTATTATCTCCGATGGAACGATACATGATGTCAAGATTGCTCCCAAAATGATTGAAAAACTTGATTTGAGTGAAACGGAAGTATGTTGTGCAGACAAAGGATATGACTCTGAATCATTAAGAGAACAAATATCTGCGAAAAAAACTAAAGCGAATATTCCAAGAAAATCAAATACTCAGTCAAATAATGATCATATGGATTGGTATTTATATAAAATCAGACACTTAGTTGAGAATGCATTTTGTAGGTTAAAGCAGTTCAGAGGAATAGCAACACGATATGATAAGCTAAAGTGTAGCTATGAGGGGGCAGTTGCATTAGCTTGTATATTTATTTGGCTACCTTTATCGGGTAAATTCTATACTTGAAATGTCAACAGACCCTAAATCATAATATTGAATATAAGCTAATAGCAATAGGCCGAGGATCAGTCCAACTTTAAGACAACTAAGTCTATTTGGCTTTCTATATAAATTATCTATTCCAAAGGCAGTTAAAATTAAAGCAGGAACCAATACAATTGTTTTTAAATGGTTTAGAAAGTGAATTCCATGTGTATACAATAACCCAATAATAAGCAAAACTATCCCTAAACTGGTGTAAATACGGTCATGGAGAGAAGTGCGTAACGCGAAATTACATTGAAAAGCTAAAATAAAAGTTGCAAATAAATAAAAACCAGTTCCACCAATAATGAACGTATAAATTGCATTGAATAGGCAATAAGCCAACAACACTGATAGTACGAAAGAATAGAGTTTGGTATAGAGAATATGTGAAAAGGGGAAAATCTGTTTCATAATTTGCTCTATTGAAAACTCACATCATATTAAAAGAAGATTTGAAGCTTAACATGCTATTCACTTTTTGCCACTGTGGCATGTTTTTTTAGTGTTGGAGATGGCTTGAATAAATGTCGCGTACGAGTAAAGCTTAGACCACAGATTATTAAACACAGCGTCCCTCCAATAAGTACTGCTGGCACCACAGAAAAATAGCGCGTCATCAGGCTCATGTGTAGGGCACCGAGCTGATTGCCTGAAGTGACTAATATGCCATTTAAAGCCGCTACACGCCCTAATAGTGCTTTTGGGGGGAGTTGCTGTAATAAAGTTTGTCGAATGACCATGCTGATGCTATCAAAGGCACCGATTAAAACAAGGAAGAAGACTGAGAGCCAAACATGGGAGGATAGTGCAAAGGCTAAAGTACACAAAGCAATTGCAAAACTACTATAGAGCATATTTCTCCATGCATTTTGCATCGGAGAATAACAGGTCAACATCAACATCATGATACAGGCGCCAATAGCTGGTGCAGCTCTGAGTATACCTAAGCCTTCAACACCAAGATGCAGGATATCGTGTGCAAAAATAGGCAGTAAGATAATGACACTACAAAAAAGCATGGCGCTGAGATCCAGCAACATACTCCAAAACATTAGTGGATGTTTAAAAATAAACAAATAGGCTTCTTTCAAACTTTTGCTTAAATGCTGTTTATGGGGGCTAGGGAATTGACGAGGACTTAATCCGAATAAGCAGATGCTACCCACGCAACACAAGAAAAAAATAATAAAGAGGGTTTTTTCAAGCCCAAGTTGGCCGAGTAAAAGTCCTGCGCATAAAGGCGCTAAAATGCCGCCTATTTGCCAAATGAGCGCGGTCCATGTGGCTGCATTGCTATAGGCTGACTCGGGGATTAGAAAAGGGCGTAATGAATTAAATGATGGGCTGTAAATGCCTCTAAGTATGCCTAAGCAAAAGATGAGGCTATAAATGCCGCATAAAAGAGTATTTTGTTGAATGTGATGTTGTTGGTACTGAGAAAAAAGAACAATAAATAATAATGGAATTAAAGTGCTATAGCTAAAACTCCACTGCACAATTTTTTGTCGGTTATAGCGATCAGCCCAGTCGCCACTGATCAGGGAGAGGCAAATAAAGGGGAGTAACTCAATTAAGGCAATCATGCCAAGGCTGAGTGGATTTTGAGTGAGTTGATAGATACTATAGGCAATGACGACTTCTTGAATCATGATGGTTAGAATTAAGCACAACTGATTGACACTCAGAAGTGAAAAATCACGTGAACGAAAGGCCAAAAAAGCATCGGAATGGAAAAGCGACATAAACAGAATAGTTTCAAATATGAATTAAAAAAGGATGGCGCAAAGTCCATCCTTTTTAGGGTTTAAAGCAGATTACTGTGCTTTTGCTACCGCAATAGTTTCGTCATTTGCAGCTTTAGCCATAGGTGTATATTTCAAACCAAGGGTTGTGCTGGTGTATTGGCGAACTTGGTCAAGAAGCACAGGATTAGTGCTGAGTTCTTGTTGGTACGATTTTACAATTTCATGTAATTTCGGATTCCATTTACCTGCTACTTGCTGAGGGAATGCTTTTTCAAGCAAGCTCAACATAATATAAGGGGAAGTTGAAGCACCAGGAGACGCACCTAATAGGGCAGTCACAGCACCATCTTGTGATGCAAAAATCTCGGTACCAAATTGCAAGCTTGCAGGTTTGCCTGGTTCTTTCTTAATGATTTGAACACGTTGACCACCTTGATTCATGCGCCAGTCTTCTGGTTTTGCATCAGGATAGTATTTTTTCAACTCATTAAAACGGTCTTCATCGGTCATCATGACTTGGCTAACTAAGTATTTCACCAAATCAAGATTTTCCATACCCACAGCGGTCATTGGTAAAACGTTGTTCTTAGTGGTTGATTTCAATAAATCAAGCTGAGAACCTTGTTTTAAGAACTTGTTTGAATAAGTTGCAAATGGACCAAACAACACATATTTTTTACCGTCGATATAACGTGTATCAATATGTGGAACAGACATTGGTGGTGCGCCTAATTCAGCACGACCATAAACTTTTGCAGTATGGCCTTCAGTGACTTTTGGGTTGTCGGTCATTAAGAACACGCCACCTACAGGGAAGCCAGCATATTGCTTCGCTTCTGGTAAGCCTGTCATTTGTAAAAGTTTAACCGCTGCACCGCCTGCACCAATAAAGACAAAGCGCGTTTTCACGTGATCTGTTTTCCCTGTAGTGAGGTTTTTAAATGAAACAGTCCACGTTTTATCATCGTTTTGGCTAATGCCAGTCACTTCAGTCGATGTTTGTAACTGGAAATTAGATTGTTTTTTAAGGTGATCGACCAATTGAGTGGTAATCGAACCATAGTTCACATCCGAACCTACATCCATGCGTGTTGCAGCTACTTTTTGTGCAGCATCACGGCCATTCATCACCAATGGTGCCCATTGTTTAATTTCAGCAGGATTCTCAGAGAATTTCATGCCATAAAACATTGGGTTTTTAACCATTGCAGCGTAACGTTTTTCTAGGAAATTCACGTTATCGCCCCAAACGAAGGCAATGTGCGGTACAGGGTTGATAAAGCTATTTGGTTGACCCAAAACGCCTTCTTTGACTTGATAAGACCAGAACTGTTTTGCAACTTCAAATTGTTCCGCAACGTTCACAGCTTTAGAAATGTCCATTTTTCCATCTTTTTCAGAGGTATAGTTCATTTCCATAAAGCCAGAGTGGCCTGTGCCAGCATTGTTGAAGCCGTTTGAGCTTTCTTGGGCAACGTTGTCTAGGCGTTCATACATACGAATTTGCCAGTTTGGCTCAAGTTCACTAAGATATGTGCCTAGGGTTGCACTCATGATGCCACCACCAACTAAGACTGCGTCAACGACAGGCTCATTGCTGGTGTTTTGAATTTTCTTAGACGCGATAGGTCTAAATAAAAAGATTAGTGCTGCAATAATAAGCAGAACGATGAATACCAATAGGTATTTTAAAAATTTGTTCATGCGATTATGACCATGGAGGGCAGGTTTGGATCGCTTTATAGCGAAGACAAGAATAACAATTATGGTGATAGGAACACTTGTAAAGAATTAGCTTAGAGAATTGAAGTAATACTCAAAATTACAAGTATACAAAGATTAACGTTCGAAGCTATCACACATTTTTGATTGATGGATATTTTAGACTAAATATGTATTGACTTAGTAATTTTTATTGTAAATGAACATAATTAAAATATAAATACCAATGATGTTTGTTCTTGTTTATTGGTTTTTATTTTAATTCAATATCTGGTTTAAAAAAAATCAGATGTTGAATATTTATACAAATACTCAGTAATTTATTAAAAAGAAGCTTATAACTTGTTTCAAGGTTACTTTCCAACGGCTTTATTGCACAAATATTTGAAAGGCAAAGCGCCCCTAATTGAGCCAAATTTAAGGCGTAACTTGGGTAAGTGGTCGACCTAATTCTGTAAATCTGTTAAGGACTGCTACACGTGCATGAACCTCATTGTGAACCGTACCGGGTTTGTTGGAGACCAACTTTCCTGAGATGAGAAGCATTGCTTCGCACGACGTAGCGAAGCGTAGTGTTCCGATGAAAAAAGTAAAATATACCCCTGAAATCAGAGATAGAGCGGTTCAATTATTGATTGACTACCAAGACGGTATCTCAGGTGAGTGACTTTACGTATATTCAAACAAATTCAGGCTGGGTCTATACCGCCTTTATTATTGATGTGTTCTCACGAGCAATTGTTGGATGGAAAGTATCAACACGTATGAATACAGATATGGTGCTCGATGCACTGGAGCAAGCATTGCACGATTGAGGTATGCCAAGGAATGTGATTCATCATTCCCATAGAGGTGTTCAATACCTTTCCATTCGCTATACCAATCGTTTAGAAGCAGCAAATTTACGAGCATCAATCGGTACAACGGGGGACTCATACGATAATGCTTTTGTTAGCGGCAGTGTAAAAATGACCCCCTAATGGCTTATACAAAACAGAGATGATTGAATATTTAAAAGCAGATTGGCAAAGTTTAGCAGATGTACAACTTGCGACATTAAATTGGGTAGATTGGTTTAATAAAAAGCATGTACACAGTGCACTGGGTTATGTATCGCCTTTTGAGTTTGAAGCAATGTACTATGATAAGATTAACCCGTTAAGTCAGGTGGCCTAACTTAAATAAAAAAATCTCCGATAAATCCGGTAAGGTTCAAAATGCGATTTATGGCTTTTTTATGTAAAAAAAAGTAATATTTGTTTTATTGTTAAATTATAACAATTAGTATAAATACACCTATGATTTACAGATGAAAAAGGTAGTTAAATGAAATATTTTTTAAGTTTAACTTTGTTAGTTTTAGCAATGACTGGGTGTACTTCGAGTCCAAAGACTGAAACTTTACAAGATAAGGCTACAAGCAATACTTCAGCTGATACGCAGGTCCTTAAATTTTCTGGTCCGAATGGTTTATTAATTTTTCTGAAATCATCGGATAACTTTGAAACTGCTTTAATGACTGATAACTCAGGCATGGTATATCGTTTAAAGCAAACAGTTGCTGGTAGTGGTATTCGTTTAGCTAATAATAATGGAGTTTCAATTCACTTTAAACGTGGTGAAGGGGTTGTTGAATTTGTAAAAGACCAGCCAATCAGCATTACTGAAGTAAAATAATAAGGTTTAAACTTTAAGAGAACCCCACACCATAATCTGCATACCGAAAGTTGGACACTATTCCTTGAAATGTGGTCAAACATGATCAAGGACTAATTCGCACTCTGTTAATGGGTGAATTCAAACATGAGGTGCGACAGTTTCAAAAGCCTTATGATAATCTGTGTGATTCATAGACATCACTTCAATATAATGGGTGTCTATGAACAGAGAAATTCAACAAAGACTCGTATGGGTTAAATTATTTGAAGAGACCAATAATGCTGGCCTGGTTTGTCGGAGATGTGGCATTTCTAGACCAACTTTACGCAAGTGGTGGAAACGATATTCTGAACAAGGTATTGATGGATTAAGTAGTCATAGTAAATGTCCCTTAAAATCGCCAAATACTAAAATCAATGCTGAGCTAGAAGCTTTAATATTGGAAATGCGCTCAGCTAGAAATCTTGGTGCTCGACGTTTGCAAACCGAATTAATGAGCTGCACGGAGTCTCGTTGTCCTTGGCGACTATCCATAAAGTACTATCCACCCATTAAGTCAAACCGATTAAAAAATTCCGTCGTAAAGTAGATTACATTTGTTATGAACGTCCATTACCAGGCGATAGAATTCAAATGGATACCTGTAAACTGGGTCCTGGACTATATCAGTACACATCTATCGATGACTGCACACGATATCGCGTTTTAAGGATATATAAACGCCGAACAGCTGCGAATACACTCGACTTTTTAACTGTGTAATTGAAGAAATACCTTTTCTCATACAGCGAATACAGACCGATCGTGGACGAGCATTCTTTGCTGAAAAAGTACAGAAAAAATGATGCAGTATGGAATCAAATTTAGGCCAAATAAACCGGGTTCACCTCATCTGAATGGCAAGGTAGAGCGCTCACAAAAGACTGATAAATCTGAGTTCTACGCTACTGTAGATATCGATTCAGAGGAAATTCAGAGCAAACTGGCAGAATGGCAGCATTACTATAACTGGATGAGACCACATTCGGCTTTGAAAGGTAAAACACCGATGGAAAGGTACTTTGAATTATGTGAAGAAACTCCTTTCTTAGATGAAGTCCAGAAGCAATACGACCCCTCAAATGAACGGATTCAACATGCCAATTACAAGATGTATTTAGAGATTGCTAAATTGAAACGATCTCTATGAATTACGTATCTATATCATTTTTATTAATATAAAAACATATATGTAAAAATCACGCCCCGTTTAACTGGCAATAGTTTTTGAACCCTGGTATAAAAGCT
Organism: Acinetobacter lwoffii; assembly: GCF_029024105.1. NCBI lineage: Bacteria > Pseudomonadati > Pseudomonadota > Gammaproteobacteria > Moraxellales > Moraxellaceae > Acinetobacter > Acinetobacter lwoffii. The sequence continues at coordinate 39,481 of NZ_CP118964.1, forward strand.
TAAAAAAGAGCCTGTAAATAATTTTGTGTAATTGCTTTTCATAAATTTAAAGGTGATTGCTTAAGCGGTCACCGAATTCAATAATAAAGCGGCTCATGGCTAAACGCCAGTCGCGAATAGGCATATTCCACTTTTTAGACGCTGCATCAATTGCCAGGTAAATCACTTTACGTACAGAATCATCCGTTGGAAAGACTTTACGCTTTTTGATCGCCTGACGTATTACGCTGTTTAATGATTCGATCGCATTGGTGGTATAGATGGCTTTGCGTATCTCGGCTGGATAAGCAAAGAAGGTATTTAGATTCTCCCAGTGTGTACGCCAGCTTTTGCTGATCTGTGGGTACTTGTCATCCCATGTTTGGGCGAATTGATCCAAGGCCATCAAGGCTGCCTCTTCAGTAGGTGACTGATAAACGGCTTTTAAATCCTGAGTGACGGCCTTGTAATCTTTCCATGATACGTATTTCAAGCTGTTACGCAGCATATGGATAATGCACAGCTGGATATGGGTTTGCGGGTATACGCTGTTAATGGCATCAGGAAAGCCTTTTAGTCCATCCACACAGGCGATCAGAATATCCTGCAACCCTCGGTTTTTAAGCTCAGTCAGGACATTCAGCCAGAACTTTGCACCTTCATTCTCAGCCATCCACATGCCGAGCAGTTCTTTCTGTCCATCAAGATTAATGCCTAAGGCAAGGAATACAGCCTTGTTGATAACACTGCCATTATGACGGACTTTAACTACAATACAGTCCATATAGACGATGGGATAGAGTGCATCCAGCGGACGGTTTTGCCATTCAGCGACTTGCTCCTTAACAGCATCAGTCACCTTGGAAATAAGCGTTGGCGATACATCAGCATCGTACATTTCTTTGAAAGTAGCCACGATTTCACGGGTAGTCATGCCTTTGGCATAAAGGGATAGAATTTGGCTATCCATTTGCGTGATACGAGTCTGATTCTTTTTAATTAGCTGTGGCTCAAATGTGCCATCACGATCTCGTGGTGTGGTGATCTCAATCTCACCATCATCGCTCAGCACGGTCTTACTGGAATAACCGTTACGAGCATTTGAACCGTTCTTACGAGCATTCTTTTCATGTCCGAGATGTTCGGTAAGTTCGGCATTGAGAGCCGTTTCAACAGTGAGTTTAGTCAACAATCGGGTGAATTGATTGAGATCGTCTTCTGTTTTGATTCCTTTAGCAAATTCTGCTGCAAGGTCTTTTAGTTTTTGTTCGTTCATCATGTTGCCTGACTCCGTTGTGAATATGAACATAGCAAATTCAGGCAATTACACAATTTAATTTACAGTCTTTTAAAAAAATCTAGCAAGTCTTTATTTAATGTTAATACTCATCCAGTATTGAGGTTTTTTATCTTTTCTTGCCTGTGATCTAGGTTGTAATACTCTAATTTCATACTCACCTGAAGCAGGTAAAATATAAATACCCTTATCATCAAGCTCTGGAGAATATTCTCCAAGATTGATGGAGTCTTTTAATTGATTACCCCATAAGTAAGCTTCAACATTTCCTCCAGTCAACTTCACTTTTAACTTTTGCCCTTTTTTAGCATAAAATTTTTAGGAATCATACTTGTATCCATCTATCCTTCCGTAATAATTTGCAGGGTGAGCTTTTTTAGCAAACTTAACTACAATAGTCTTTCGTATATCATTGTTATCATTTGCAAGTACGACAGGGCTAACTATAGTTAAAGTTAGGGCTATCAAAGCGCCAGCTAGTAATTTCGTATTCGCTATTTCCATAATAAGGTTACCCTAATTCTTGTATCGCTCCTGACATAATAACATAACTAATAAGTAACCATGAATGATGGAGCAGAAATGTGAATAGTCATAACATGGGGTTGCACTTCAAATGCCAATTTAAGACTTGCAAAATCAATGGTTAATTAATTGGTTACTAGGGAATAACCAATCTAAATATAAATTTTATTTAACAATTACTTATAAAAATATGTGATGCGTATGATACGCATCATATGAATATCGCTTAAATTTGCTATAATTGAATTGAGCAGTGCCATTTGTGGTTAGGTTAAAAATTCATGAGTCTTACTGAAATTAAGGTACGTCAAGCTAAACCAAAGGAAAAAATCTATTTTCTGGCAGATGATGATGGCTTAAGTTTGAAGGTAGAACCAAACGGACGTAAATCTTGGAGTTACCGCTATTCACTTGCAGGGACAAATAAACGTCCTCGCATGAAGTTGGGTGAATATCCTGTAATGTCCTTGAAAGAGGCCAGATCAGTCCGGGATGAATATAAATTTAATAATTATGAAAATAAACCACTGCATAAAAAATACATCAAAACTTTTCAGGATATTTGTGAAGAGTGGTTAGAATTTAAAATTAAAAATTCCTTTGAAGATGAACCACGATGCGGTGTAATTCAGCTCGCAAAAAAATGTTTAGATCAGGATGTTTATCCAAATATTGGACTAATGCCATTTATGGAAATTAAAAGATATGATCTAGTTAAGATTATTAAAAATATAGAATCTAGAAATGTAAAAGAACCTGTAAAGAAAGCCTATAGTTATTTAAATCAGATTTATGATTATGCGGTAGCGATGGGGTATTGTGAATATAATATTGCACATGGACTTCATAAAATATTAGTCAACAATAAGATTAAGAAAAACTATCCTCATTTAAATTCAGATGAACTATCTAATTTCTTAGCTAAATTAAATCAGATTAATACAGATCCTATTATTAAAAAAGCCCTGTTGTTTAAATTATATACAGGCGTCCGTGGTGGAGAATTATTGCTTTGTGAACCACATCACTTCGATCTAGATAAAAAAATATGGAAAATACCAGCCTTACATATTAAACAATATAGAAGAAAGGTTATTTTAGGTCATGATATCCCTGATTTTTTTGTTCCACTATCTGATCAAGCACTTGAAGTTGTGAAATCAGCACTCGTTTGGTCTCATGGCGAAAAATATGTGTTTTCTAGCCCCCGAAACAATAATAAACCTATTCATTTTAATACCCTGAACTTGATTATCAGAAAAATGGGATATACTAAAAATGAATTAACTTCTCATGGGTTACGATCGACATTTAGTACCATATTAAATGAATCCGGTTTATTTCAATCAAATTGGATTGAAGCACAGCTATCTCATACTGATAAAAATAAAACCCGTGCAAGTTATAATCATGCAGAATATTTTAATCAGCGTATGGAAATGATGCAATGGTGGGGCGATTTTATTGATAGTTGTACTGTAAATTAATGGTTATGAAATCCAAGTTTTAATTAGAATAGGCTTTGTTGCACAAACCTATTCACCGCCATAAATCATTATCTAAAATTGCATCTCGTGGTAAAAGCTCAATGGGCCGGTTCTATGGCTATAAATTACATGTTGTGATGAATCAACTTAGAGAAATAGTCTGTTCACAATAATGATTTCTCTTAACTCGTAAAGTTTATGACGGTGTTGAACGTGTTCAATTGAATCTTAAGCAAGGTAAATGGATAGAAGAGAACTTCATTAAGTCGTATCAAAATATTCTTGAAAAATAGGCATTTCATTTCACATTAGAGCGAGAATCTAATGAGAAAGTTGCCTGATTGAATGTAGTGAATAGATTCATTGCATAATTGTTGACTAAAATTTTCTATATCAGCCTGTTTAAGATTAATCGGGCTGATTCTGTTAGGTCGAATATAATAGCGACCTGCTTTAATCATTTTTATTTGAACTTTATTTTATGTCACAGCTTGCTTCCCATTTTAAGCACAATCAGTTTTGTATTTTGTTGGAATATTTAAGTTCTGCTAAGGGGGGCATTGCCGTACCAATGTCTTTAGCAGAATTTCCATGCGCGATCACTTTGGCAGATCGAGTGCATGCCGATAGTGATTTGCCACCACTTGAATGTGCGAAGACATTTCCTTCATCAGTGGAAAAAATCATCCATTATTCAGGGAAAAGTCGGGATATTACTGATTTTGAGACCTTCTTAAAATTAACTCAAGCTTCGGGACAAAAAAATTTACTGCTTCTCACAGGTGATAAGTTAAAAGGGCATACAAATAGTCAAGCTGGAACGAATCGCACCCGATATTTAGAGTCTGTAAATGCGGTCATGGCCGCAAAGTGTTATGGTGGATTTCATATTGGTGTAGCTTTTAATCCCTTTAAATATGCTGAAGCTGAACGTGATGCACAATATTTAAAACTTCACAAAAAGATTAAAGCAGGAGCAGACTTTATCGTTACCCAGTTGGGTTACGATATGGAGGCTTTAAAACAAGCCAAGGCTTTTTTAAATCGTCATCGATACCCACAAAATATACTTGCTTGTGTTATGCCACTTAGTTTGGCACGTGCCAATTTTATGGTGAAACATAAGATCGCAGGAATTGTGATTACACCACACATGTTACGAGTGTTGGCTCAGGAAAAACAGGATGGACGAACTGAGAATACTTATAAACGTTGTGCTATACAAATATTGATGTGTAAGTATTTGGGTTTTGCAGGTGTGCATCTTTCAGCATGCCATAAGCCTGAAGAGCAAAAGCTTTTAGAAAAATATATTGAACAATATCGACATTATGGTTTACAGGAACTTGAAGCACTCTGGAATGCACTGTGGCAAGTGGAGACTAAAAAGGAACTCGTGCCACAATTAGCTTATTATTCCCGCCAACCATCCTCTAGCCAGCTTATTAAATATCAGCAATTGCATTTCATGCACAAGGCTCTATTTGAGTCCAAAATTGCCAAAGGTGTGGGGCATTTTATTTTTAAAGCCTCATTCTGGGAAAATACGCCTGCAGCAAAAGCATTGTTAAAAACTGAATTTATCTCTAAGCAAGGGGTCGTGGGTTGTGAAAGTTGTGGTCAATGTAGGTTAGGAGATACTTTATATATTTGCCCTGAAACTTGTCCCAAAGGATTGGCGAATGGTCCTTGTGGTGGTACGACATTGGATCGCTGTGAGTTTGGAGATCGTGAATGCATTCATTCTGTGAAAGCCCGACTTGCCAAAGCCGTGGGACAGACTGACGTTCTAAAAGAAAAACTGATTCCAACTGTACCCATTGAAGTCCGTGGAACCAGTTCCTGGAAAAATTGGTATCTGGCGACTGAAGCTTAGCTTTCATCATCCATGGCATTCGAATAAAATTTCACGCCCAATTTGATGCGATCACGACCTTGGCTCATACGCCAACGGTTGGTATCACGTAAGGAGTATACACAGCCACAATATTCTTGTTGGTAGAATTCTTCCTTCTTGCTGATTTCAAGCATACGAACAGCACCACCATTTTTACGCCAGTTGTAGTCCCAATAGGTGATACCTTCATAATGTGAAGCAGAACGATGCCCACAATCATTGATCTGCTTCATATCTTTCCAACGAGAAATACCCAATGAGCTACTAATTAGGCTGAAGCCATTTTCAGCTGCATAAAGGGCAGTCCGTTCAAAGCGCATATCAAAACACATGGTACAGCGAATACCTTTCTCTGGCTCATTTTCCATGCCTTTGGCACGTGCAAACCAATTGTCTGTATCGTAATCACAGTCAATAAAAGGAATATTATGTTTTTCTGCAAAGCGAATATTTTCTTCCTTACGGATTTCATATTCCTTGACAGGGTGAATATTGGGATTATAAAAAAAGATCGAAAAGTCGATGCCTGATTCAATTAGGGTTTCCATCACTTCACCCGAGCATGGTGCACAGCAGGAGTGAAGCAGAAGCTTGTCATGACCTGCTGGGAGAGTCAATTTCTGACGTTCAAGTTTGTTTGACATAGTTATATGGGTTTAAATCTAAACCCTATATTTTAACGATTTAATTAGATAGTAAAGATTTGATATACTGATATTTTCTAAGGTTAAGATGAAAGAAATTCACTAATTGAAATTTAATAAGAACTAAAGTATATAAGAGAATAACTACAATAATGCTTTGGAATTAGAACATTGCAAGTTAATCAAGAGTCATTGTATGAAGCTTTAAAATTAAGTGAAGAAATTATTAGGGCGTGTCCTCATTTGGCTTTGCACCAAATAAATATGCAGGCTATACGCATAGATTTATAATTGCGTGCTAGTTTATCAAATCGAGTTTGCAATAGCACGGAAATGTTTTGATCTCGCAAAAGCGTTTTCAACTAAATATCTTAATTTATATAGATATTTATCAAATTCTTTATTCGATCTCTTACTGTTTGATCTCAATGGAATAATAGGAATCATATTCTTGTTCTTAGCACATATTCGAATGTGCTCAGCATCATATCCCTTGTCAGCAATGAGATATGTTGCCTCGCCTACAATATCAATCAGTTGTTTTGCAACTTGACTGTCGTGGACGTCACCCCCAGTGATTTTAAAATCAATCGGTAATCCATTCGCGTCGGTTGCAAGATGTATTTTTGTTGTTTGTCCACCGCGTGATTGTCCAATTGCTCTTTCGAAACCATACCGAGCTCCACTTGCATGTTGATGCACGCGTATGTAGCTTCCGTCAATGAATACCCATTCTTGATCCAAGACGCCTCGTAATCTAAAAAAAATTTATCCCATAATCCCTTACTTGCCCAGCGATTAAAGCGATTGTAAGCAGTTTGCCAAGGGCAAAATTCTTGAGGAATATCGCGCCATGTGGCGCCTGTGCGCAGTTTCCATAAGATGGCTTCCATGATATTTCTACTGTTTTTTGAACAGTAACAACCATGTAATCGCATAGTATCTTGAATTTGCTGCCAAATATCATCAGTGAGAAGAGTACGTGCCATTGAAAAAATATAGAAATGAAAAGAGCTTAAAGGAGGATTTTAAGTATTTAAAACCAATTCTTCAAATGAGGACACGCCCTAGTAATTTTTTAGAAAGAAAGAGTTTAAGAGATGGTATTAGCACGGACTCTCAATTTCTAATTAAACGACAAGTTTTTGTATACGAATATGTGTCTAATAAATATTATGAGCTAAAATATTCAAAAATTACGTCAGATATTTTTTCTAGAACAAGAAAGTTTGTAGACGGAAAAATTGGAGGTTTAGTACCATTATCAGCACAAAAATTTGCATCTGTTTATGAGAATTTAACGTCCGAAAATTCAGAGGATTGGTCAAATGCTGTTCATAGTTGTAGGCAAATATTTCAAGATACTGCTGATGTGATTTATCCTGCTAGAGAGGATAAGACTATTAATTTAGACAATGGTAAAATTAAAATTATTAGGGTCTGTTGACATTTCAAGTATAGAATTTACCCGATAAAGGTAGCCAAATAAATATACAAGCTAATGCAACTGCCCCCTCATAGCTACACTTTAGCTTATCATATCGTGTTGCTATTCCTCTGAACTGCTTTAACCTACAAAATGCATTCTCAACTAAGTGTCTGATTTTATATAAATACCAATCCATATGATCATTATTTGACTGAGTATTTGATTTTCTTGGAATATTCGCTTTAGTTTTTTTCGCAGATATTTGTTCTCTTAATGATTCAGAGTCATATCCTTTGTCTGCACAACATACTTCCGTTTCACTCAAATCAAGTTTTTCAATCATTTTGGGAGCAATCTTGACATCATGTATCGTTCCATCGGAGATAATAATTTCGATTGGATTGCCATCCGCATCAACAGCTAAGTGTATTTTAGAACTATTTCCACCAATGCTTTTAGAAATATCCTGATCTTTTATTCCAGCAGAATGTTGGTGTGCCCGAACATGACTACCATCAATAAAAACCCATTCCATATCAGCACTTGAAGAAATTAATTTAAATATTTTCATTAACTTATCATTTTTACACCAACGATTATATTTTTTAAAGATTGAGTTATACGAACCAAATTCTTTAGGCAAATCACGCCATGGGCAGCCTGTTCTTATTCTATAAAGTATTGCTTCGACAAAATTTCTCAAATTAGATTTGAAATAGATATCAAAATTTCGGAAAATAGAAAGTAACTTAGACCAGTGTTGATCATTCAGCATTGTACGAGGCATAGCGAGAAGTAAATTTAGTTTGGCGATTAAATTTTACTTTCTCGCTATTTTTTTGAACAGTAAATGTCAACAGACCCTAAATTAGGTGTGGATAATTATATAAATCGAATTATTGCATATGTTGATGAGCAGTCAGACTCTAAAAGATTTGAGGAAATCGTTGGTTCACAGATGAAATATTTGGGCGAGCGGTTAGATGCTATTTTCAAAGCTGCTCAGAAAGGTTCTCATGATATTATTACTTCTAGGCAAGAAGCTGATCGTTATGTTATTTACACATACTTGATAGTTGGAGATTTATTATCTTTGGTAGAGTTGCAAAAAACATTATCAATTTCAGATAAAGATTTTAGATAGCCGCTTAACTTACTGAATAACTAGGGTCTGTTGACATTTCAAGTATAGAATTTACCCGATAAAGGTAGCCAAATAAATATACAAGCTAATGCAACTGCCCCCTCATAGCTACACTTTAGCTTATCATATCGTGTTGCTATTCCTCTGAACTGCTTTAACCTACAAAATGCATTCTCAACTAAGTGTCTGATTTTATATAAATACCAATCCATATGATCATTATTTGACTGAGTATTTGATTTTCTTGGAATATTCGCTTTAGTTTTTTTCGCAGATATTTGTTCTCTTAATGATTCAGAGTCATATCCTTTGTCTGCACAACATACTTCCGTTTCACTCAAATCAAGTTTTTCAATCATTTTGGGAGCAATCTTGACATCATGTATCGTTCCATCGGAGATAATAATTTCGATTGGATTGCCATCCGCATCAACAGCTAAGTGTATTTTAGAACTATTTCCACCAATGCTTTTAGAAATATCCTGATCTTTTATTCCAGCAGAATGTTGGTGTGCCCGAACATGACTACCATCAATAAAAACCCATTCCATATCAGCACTTGAAGAAATTAATTTAAATATTTTCATTAACTTATCATTTTTACACCAACGATTATATTTTTTAAAGATTGAGTTATACGAACCAAATTCTTTAGGCAAATCACGCCATGGGCAGCCTGTTCTTATTCTATAAAGTATTGCTTCGACAAAATTTCTCAAATTAGATTTGAAATAGATATCAAAATTTCGGAAAATAGAAAGTAACTTAGACCAGTGTTGATCATTCAGCATTGTACGAGGCATAGCGAGAAGTAAATTTAGTTTGGCGATTAAATTTTACTTTCTCGCTATTTTTTTGAACAGTAAATGTCAACAGACCCTAAAAATCCTCAGAATCTTTAATTTATTAAGATGAGTATTTCTCATCTTAAGCTGAATTTATATCGTTTTACTCACTTTCTTATTCACGTTTAAATACAGCCATTCAGAAATTTAGCTTTTTATAAAATTTTTAGGTGGCAATCTCCATGAGTACAGCATTTGAGTGTTCAATTAAACGTATCCGTTTTGATGAGAATTATACACCAGCAGAAAGCACACGTTTAACCACAAACTTTGCCAATTTGGCACGTGGGGAAAGCCGTGAAGAAAACTTGCGTCGTACCCTTGCGATGATCAACAACCGTTTTAATAGCTTGGCAACCGTTGATAACCCGAAAGGTGATCGCTATTCACTTGAGATTGACATCATTTCTGCTGAAATTGATATCGAAGGTAATGGTCAAACTTTCCCATTTATTGAAACACTGAAAAGTGTAGTGATTGACCATAAAACAGGGGAGCGTATTGAAGGCATGATCGGCAATAGCTTCTCATCTTATGTGCGTGATTACGACTTCAGCGTAGTATTGCCTCAATTGGGTTGTGGTGTAGGTGAAAAACCTGAAGATTTTGGAGATCTACATGGTAAATTGTATCAACATTTGGTGAATTCAGATGTATTTAAGGCAGAATTTACCAAGCCACCTGTGATTTGTTTAAGTGTTTCAACCTCTAAAACCTATTACCGTACGGCAAACGTACATCCTATTTTAGGTGAGGAATATACCAATGATGAATATTCACGTACCGATGAATATTTCGCCAAAATGGGCTTACGTGTACGTTACTTCAAACCAGAAGGTGGTAATGCACCACTCGCATTCTATTTCGCTGGCGACTTAGTCCGTGATTATACTGATTTTGAATTGATCAGCGCGATTGCAACCATGGAAAGCTTCCAAAAAATTTATCGTCCTGAAATTTACAACACCAACTCTCCGGCAGGTGTGGAGTATCAACCAAGCTTGAGCTATGGCGATTACTCACTGACACGTATCGTTTATGACCGTGTTGAACGTGGTGAGTTAGCGGTTAAGCAAGGTAAATGGACAGAAGAAAACTTCATCAAACCATATCAAGATATTTTAAATGAATGGGCAGCAAACTTTAAGGTCGAAACAGCTGCTTAAGACATCGAATTGACACACAGACTGACGAATTTTAGAGAAAGAAGATTAGACATGGCGCTTACACAACCGAAACTTTTACTCCCAACTTCAACTGCGGGTAGCTTGCCAAAACCGTCTTGGTTAGCTGAACCTGAAAAATTATGGTCTGCATGGAAGCTTGAAGGCGAAGAATTATTAGAAGCTAAACGTGATGCTTTGAAATTATCATTACATGAGCAAGTCACTGCAGGTATCGATATCGTGAGTGATGGTGAGCAAACCCGTCAGCACTTTGTAACCACGTTTATTGAACATCTTGAAGGTGTAGATTTCGAAAAGCGTGAAACCATGCGTATTCGTAATCGTTATGATGCAAGTGTACCTTCAGTTGTGGGTGAAGTTTCTCGTAAAAAAGCAGTGTTTGTAGACGATGCGAAATTTTTACGCAGCCAAACCAGTCAGCCAATTAAATGGGCGTTGCCTGGTCCAATGACCATGATTGATACACTTTTTGACGGACACTACAAGAGCCGTGAAAAACTGGCTTGGGAATTTGCCAAAATTTTGAACCAAGAAGCTTTAGAACTTGAAGCAGCAGGCGTAGACATTATCCAATTTGATGAACCTGCGTTTAACGTATTCTTTGATGAAGTGAATGACTGGGGTGTACCAACCTTAGAACGTGCACTTGAAGGTCTAAAATGTGAAACTGCAGTTCATATTTGCTATGGTTACGGCATTAAAGCCAATACAGATTGGAAACAAACTTTAGGTAATGAATGGCGTCAATACGAAGAGTCATTCCCGAAACTACAACAATCTAAGCTCGATATTATTTCACTTGAATGCCAAAACTCACGTGTACCAATGGATTTAATCGAATTGATCCGTGGTAAGAAAGTGATGGTGGGTGCAATTGATGTGGCAACCACTCAAGTGGAAACTGCAGAGGAAGTAGCAAATACGCTACGCAAAGCATTGCAATTTGTTGATGCAGATAAACTGTATCCTTCAACTAACTGTGGTATGACACCGCTATCTCGCCAAGTGGCACGTGGCAAACTTGAAGCTTTAAGCGCAGGTGCTGCCATTGTTCGTAAAGAGCTAGAAGCTTAATCAAACGTAGTCTCGTGCGAAGCAGAACAAATCATCGCAAGGTCATTTGTCCAGCTTTATGCACGAGCACGTGATATGTACATTTGAGATGAAAGAGATGATTGAAGCAACAGACTTTAGAAATGCAATGTCTTTACTCACCACAGCAGTGAATGTTATTACGACTTCGGGTGAAACAGGTATGCATGGATTTACTGCATCTGCCGTATGTAGCGTGACGGATACACCGCCAATGTTATTAGTCTGTATGAATCAATCCTCCCGTTCACATGCCCATTTTGTTGAAAATAAAGTCTTGGCTGTAAACGTACTAAGTACTCAGCATGAACAGCTTTCAAATGCTTTTGCTTCAAGTAAATTCAGCTCAGAAGATCGTTTCAAACTCGGTGATTGGAGTACGATGGAAACTGGTTCACCTATTTTGAAAGATGCCTTGGTCAGTTTTGACTGTGAGATTCAAGATATTCAGCAAGTCGGTACACACAGTGTTTTCATGTGTCGTGTTCTTAAAGTTCAACAAAGCGATCAAGAAGAAAGTCTGGTGTATTTTAACCGTGCTTATCATCAAGTGGGTCAGTTGGAACACGCTTAACTCAATGCCTTAATTCTTTTATCTTTTTAAAGTTAGTTTATTGTGGAACTTATAACCTTTTTAGTCATCGGCGCTTTTGCTGGTTTTGCAGCAGGGCTGTTTGGTGTCGGCGGTGGTACGATTATTGTACCACTGCTTTTTATTGTCTTTACTCAAATGGGTTATGACCCTGATGTTGTTATGCATCTCGCATTAGGTACATCTTTAGCAACAATCGTTGTCACTTCAATCAGCTCATTAATGGCACATCATAAAAATGGCGCTGTGCTATGGCCTGTATTTAAAAATCTAGCTCCACCAATGGCGATTGGTTGTTTTTTTGGGGCAGGTATTGCTGGTTTGATATCAGGGTTATATCTACAAATCATTGTTGGCTTATTTCTGATTTGGGTCGCATATACGATGCTTACAGATGCTAAAACAGCAATTAATTCAACGCAAACTTTACCGTCGTCAGGTCAACAAGTTGCTGCTGGTAGTGTCATTGGGATTGCATCAGCAATTTTTGGAATAGGTGGTGGAAGTCTGACGGTTCCGTACCTGAATCGCTATGGTGTGGTCATGCAGAAGGCGGTTGGAACATCTGCGGCATGTGGATTCCCCATTGCTGTCGCTGGTGCATTAGGTTTTATTATTTTTGGTATAAATGCTGAGATTAATGTACCTAATACCATTGGTTACGTGCATATTTATGCATTTATTGGCATTAGCATCATGAGTTTCATTACGGCTAAGTTTGGTGCGAAGGCGGCACATGCTTTATCGCCAGCAATGTTAAAGAAATGCTTTGCAGTTTTATTGGTCATTGTAGCAAGCTTCTTCCTTGTGAAGGGATTAATTTAATATTGGACTTCGCATAAGAGATTTTATGCTAAATGTAATTTTAAAGGGCTTTGTTGCACAAAGATTTAAAAGACAACACTCTGCTCATTTGAACAGAATTCAAGTGACAACTTGGGTATGAGGACGACCTAATTCTGTAAATTTGTTCAATACGGCTATGCGTGCATGAATCTCATTCACCTGACTAGAAAAACTCCTTGCTGTTAATTTATCACCTAATAGTTTGATGCAATGCATCTTGGTTTCAACTAAACTTCGACGATGATAACCAGACCATTTTTTCCAAAGCGTTCTTCCTAAACGTTTAACTGTTTTCAGTAACTCATTCCGCTCTAAAGATCTCAATTTCTGATCTTTCCATGGGTTTGCATTTTTTCTTGGCGGAATGACCGCATGTGCATCTCGATCTAGAATGACTTGTCTGCAGTGCTTCGTGTCATAAGCACCATCGGTATAGACCGAATCAATTCGTTCATCTAAGGGAATTTGAGCAAGTAAATCACCGAGTACTTGCGAATCGCTCACATTATTTGTGGTAAGCTGTACTGCACGTATTTGCAAGGTTTCAGCATCGATGCCAATATGAAGCTTACGCCATTGGCGACGATATTCAGGTCCATGTTTCTTACGTTTCCACTCACCTTCACCTAGAAACTGAACCGTACCGGGTTTGTCGGAGAGTCAATATTCTGAGAGACTATCCCGATGACAAAATTAAAATATACCCCTGAAATCAGAGAAAGAGCGGTTCAATTATTGATTGAATCCGAGAAAGATTATCCATCGAATTGGGCTGCGATCACAGCTATTGCTCCCTGAGCAGTATACTGCGCAAGGGTTGTACTCCTGAAACACTACGTGTTTGGTATCAAAAATATTTAGATAAACAAAATCCAGTTAAAGTACAGCAGCTTTCAGACCAAGAACGTATCAAACAACTCGAACGCGAAAATAAAGAACTGCAACGCGCCAATGAAATTCTACGTAAAGCAGCCGCTTTTTTCGCCCAGGCGGAGCTCGACCGCCCACACAAATAATGGTGGATTTCATCCATAACAATAAAGACTTATATGGTGTTGATGCGATTTGTAGGATTTTACCGATCGCAGCTTCAACCTATTACCGGACTCTAGATCTCTGCGAAAATCCAGAACATCGAGCAAAGCGAGATTTACATGACTTGCATCATGCTGAGGAGATTAAACGAATTTGGAAGGAAAGTTCAGGTCGGTATGGTGTACGTAAAGTCTGGCAAAAACTGAAACGTGAAGGCTATATTATTGCACGCTGTACTGTTGCTCGATTAATGAAAAAGCTAGGTATACAAGGTGTTTGGCGAGGTAAGAACAAACAAACCACCCGTAGCCGAGATGATCAAAAACGAGCGAATGATTTAGTGAAACGTAATTTTAGTGCTGATCATCCAGATCAGCTGTGGGTCAGTGACTTTACGTATATTCAAACCAAGTCAGGTTGGGTCTATACCGCATTTATTATTGATGTGTTTTCACGAGCAATTGTTGGATGGAAAGTATCAACACGTATGAATACAGATATGGTGCTTGATGCACTGGAGCAAGCATTGCATGATCGAGGTAAGCCAAAGAATGTAATTCATCATTCCGATAGAGGTGTGCAATATCTTTCCATTCGCTATACCAATCGTCTAGAAGCAGCAAATTTACGAGCGTCAGTCGGTACAACTGGTGATTCATACGATAATGCTTTGGCTGAAACAGTGAATGGCTTATACAAAACAGAGGTGATTGAATATTTAAAAGCAGATTGGCAAGGTTTAGCGGATGTACAACTTGCGACACTCAACTGGGTAGATTGGTTCAATAAAGAGCGTGTACACAGTGCATTGGGTTACAAGTCGCCTTTTGAGTTTGAAGCAATGTACTATGATAAGATTAACCCGTTAGGTCAGGTGGCCTAACTTAAATAAAAAAGTCTCCGACAAACCCGGTACGGTTCAAAGTGCAAGTGCAATTCCGCAGTTTATTGAACTTTTAGCTAAGCAGTCTGACTCTTACTATACTCTAGATACTAATAGAGTATAAAGTCTATGCTATACAGAATGATAAATTCTGTATAGCTAAATCTAAAAAATATAGATTAGACCTCTTGCGAAAGTATCGTTTTACCTAATTTTTGAATTGGCTAAAACCTTATAATATGTAGCTTTTGGCTGTTTAAATTTTAAATTTTGACTAACGCAAGACGTCTATTTTTATAAATATTTTTTTATTCTTAGGGCGTGTCATCAATTAGCTTGAGAAAATATTACCGGTCCTCATAATTTTTTCATGACTAAACGCTATGCATTAAAAGATGATCAGTGGGAACAGGTTAAAGATCTGTTACCTGGACGAATGGGTACTGTTGGAGTAACGGCCAAAGATAACCGACTATTTGTTGAAGCGCTATCGTTCAGGTATCCCGTGGCGAGACTTATTCGAACGCTTTGGTGATTTTAGAGTCGTGCATACTCGCTTTTCTGCGCAGCTGTATTCATTTTATCTGCATTCAGTCGTTCCAGTTCCAGGTCAACCGCAGCAATATCTTCTTCAACCGCTTCGTCCCATAGGTGGATTTGTTTTGCGGTGAGATGTTCATTTTTACTACCGAATTTATACTGTTTAAATAGCGCAAGTTCATGCTCGTATTTTTGAGTGAGAACAGAGAGATGTTGGTTGCATGCTTCAAGATGTTGAACTTTGGCATCCAATTGCTGATTTGATACTTCAAGATGCTGAACTTTGGTATCTAATTGTTGTTTATCTTCTGCGAGTTGTTGATGCTGCAGCGCTAGCTGTCTGGTAAATTCCAGCAGTTGTTCATGGGTCAGTTGGCTTAAGTCAGGCAGCATTTTAATGACCGCAGTATGCCTGAGGTCATGACGCAGAGGAAATAGAACGTTTGGAGAATAGCAGAATGTACCAAGCTGGTTTAGAGCATCGTCACCACCAATGCGCTGCCAAGGCAAACCCTGGATCAGTGACTGTAACTGTTCCAGACTGATCGCCATGCTTTCACCCTGGTGAACCTGCGCCCAGTGGAATTTTCCCTGTTCCAGCCGCCGGGCACACAGCCAGATCCCCGTCCATCATGCACCAGCACTTTCATGCGATGGCCACGTTTATTACAGAACAGGTAAGCGCAATGCGGTTTGATCGAGCCAAAGGCTCTCAACACCTTAGCCATGGCAGTATCCATACCCGCACGCATGTCCATGGGCTGGGTAGACAACCAGATTTCATCAATACGGATCATTGAGTCAAACCCTGGATCAGCAACAGTAATTCAGTTACTGACTCCACTGGCCAGTCGATCTCGATCATCTGATCCCTTGCGGAACTTTGTTCCTTATGCAATGGAATCCTGATATGAGCGACAGCATTCTTCTCCGGCACAGGTGGCGGAGGTGCGTCTTGTTTGACTGGAGTCGGGTGAAGCATGACCGGAAGAAAGTCAGTCTGTGGAATGGAGGGGGTGTTAATGCAGGGGCATTGATCTGGACTGACGAATCCATTTATGCAACAGATTGGCATTGATCTGATGTTGCATTGCGACCTTAGCCACTGATGTATCTGGCTGCTGGCATTGCTGAATAAGTTGATGTTTAAATTCAGCCGTGAAGGTTCGACGGGGCTTTTTTAGCATTGGTGTGCTGTCTATAACTGTCTTTAAATCCATAAATAGGTGTCCACTTAAAATTTAGTGGACACTATCGTGGTATTCATGAGTGAGAAAAAGTGGGGCTCAGCGGACGCTTACTTTCATCTTGAGAGAGTTGGGTGTATTTCTTCATTGCGTGCTTTCCAATTGCGAGTTGAAAAAGTCTAATGATTCTACGAATACACCTAAATTTTTCAACTAACTACAAATGTGTCGCACTTGTGATTTGAATCTGCTGTTTTCAAAATCTGTTTTTCAGCTCGTTATGCAACAAAGCCGAACCGAATTAAAAATAGGGTGGTGTTTCAAAAAGTATGCTGGCATTAAACGAATCCATTATTGATATAAAAGAACACTAAATCAAAGGCTTTGAAATGATTTTCAAGCTTTTTGGAGAAGTTGCAGCTTCTCCTAAAGCCTCGCCTGATTCGATGCCGTAATCGACAATTATTGCCTTCTATACCCACAGTGAAAAATTTACCAATCAACTGTTTGCATTCTTTAAAGGTCGTAACAAAGCTATCCCAATGGTCACTTGATATACATGTATAGCTTACACCTAACTGCTTCAATTTTAATTTAAGTCGTTTTGCAGTGGCTAAATCTCGGTTACCCCATACATAAGCAACAATTTCACCTGTTTCTCGATGATAGGCATAAATTAGCCATTGTTTATTTTGCTTATGACCAACAAAAGTCCAAAACTCATCTACTTCAAGGGTTTCATAATGACTTTGCTGTGCTCGAAGTTGATATTTTGATTGGCTAAGTGTCCGTAGAACTTTACCGATACTTACTCTTTCAATTTCTGCTATATCCCTGACACCACTGCCTCGCACCATGAGGTGTAATATTTTGGTTTTGATACCTGAGTGACAGCCTTGATAACTGAGAGCATGATCACCAATAAATTGACGTCTGCATATTTTACATTGGTAATTTTGCTTACCATCTACTTTTGTGCCATTTTTCTTTATACTGTCACTTAGGCAGGCTGGACACTTGATTTCTAGAGTTATTCGCATTTCTCTATTTTATCAAAATCCAACCTGCTTTTTTTCAGCATACTTTTTGAAACACCACCAAAAATAGAAATGTAGTTGAGCTGATGCTTGCTCATTTCTTTATTTTTAGTAATTGAGGTGAACATACTGTCAGTACATGGTAGTTATAAGTAACGTGTAACTTTGTTCGCACAAAGATTTGAGTTATGCCAAGTGATGGATTGATTTGTACTTAAAATTTTAAGCTTATCCACTTGCTTTGCAAGCCACTACACTTTATTTACAATCCTATGTTGTGGAAGTAAGGGATCTTGTACTCGCCCAGTATGTTCAACTTGATTATATCTAAAGGACTATTAGGCTTCAATCAAATCAATTTTCCAATTATTCGACTGAATTAACACATTTAAATCACGTAATTTAAGACTAATATCATCAGCTTGTTTTTGTAATGATGAAACTGGAATAACTTTATGCCACTTTATTTCCCGCGTACTATAACGATCAGATTCACGAGATGTATTACTTATTGCTGCAGTTAGGGTTTTGTGCTGTTCTACAAATTCATCACGCAAAGTCAATAAAGCAAGTAGAGAACGACCATCATTTAATTTTGTTAAAGCATTAGTTTCATGAATTGCATAACTTAATTTTTGAAATTCTTGAATTAAAGAAAATACTTGTTTCAATAGTTCATTTGGATCTTCAGATGGTTTATCACCATCTTGTACCAATACATTTGCATTGATACGTTGTTTTAGTGAAATAATTTTTTTTTGTTGATCACTTCGAAGTAAGAGAGCTTCTGCTAATTTCATTTTTCACCTATTAACCAATTAGAATTAAGTTTTAAGCAGCTAAGTAATTTTACAAATACTATATCCTCATTCTTTAAAGATCAAAAAAATTGATTTTTTACAATTTTCAGAGGTAGAAGTCTTATATTTTGTCATTAGTCGAAGCTCAGAATTAAGCTAAAGGCCTTTTTTTCAGATGCAGAATCCTTTATCTGATCCTAGACAGTATTATGGACATTCGATCCCTCTAAATTCTTACAATATTTTTGTTCAAAGGCTTCAGGACTTAACCAGCCATTTGCAGAATGTATTCTGATTCGATTGTAATAAATCTCGATATAGTCGAACAGGACAGCATTCGCTTCTTTTCGAGTGGCAAACACACTGCCATGGATTACATGACCTTTCAATGTATGAAAGAAGCTTTCAGTCACTGCATTGTCCCAACATGAGCAGTGTACTGCGCAAGACTGCCTGACATACTTTGAATAAAGTTATTCGTCAATAATAGCGCTCTAAAAGCACGACTACAGTACTGACTGCCTTGGTCAGAATGAACCATAACTCCTGTTGAATAAGCTTTTCATGCGCCAAGGTTGGTCCGAAACCATGCAGTTGATCAGAAACAATATTGAGGCACTTGAGTCTGAGTTCTTCAGAAAGCCTGGAATTGCTGGTTTGGCCACGACCCGTATGGGCTAATACAGCTGGACCTTGAACTTTGTATTTCTGCAGTAAGCGTCTGACCTGACATTCTGAAATATGAAGTAGAAGTAGCTGAGCAGCCTGGGATTGAGTTATGCGTTGATCGCAGATTTCCTGCAAGACCGACAATCGTTTAAGTTCTTTATCCGACATAGACACCAACATATCAAACCGTCCGCTAAGGAAATTGCAAAAGTGCACATTCTAAAAGCGGACATTTCTATTTTGGGCTTACAACACTGTGATTTCGTATAATATTGATTATGTTAAATCCGATACACCTAACAATAACTTCATATCCTTCTTTCTTAAACCAAAATTCAATAACTTAAGTGATTTCTATTTTACTCATAAAATATGATATGTTGACCTTAAGAATACTTCATAAACTTTACTATGTTTGCTTTAAAAACAATTCATTTGGAAAAGAAAGTTTCAAACGAAAATCAAATTATTCTTTTGTTTGATCTGGATTCATCATGTCCATGTTTGTACCCAGTAATCCCTCCTAAAAACAATAGGACCTAAAAGTAGAATTTTCTCTTAAAGTATAGGCAGGAGATTCTGCATGAAAACATCTAAATTTACTGACAGTCAGATCATGTCCATTTTGAAACAGGCGGAGTCTGGCACACCTGTAGCCGCCCTTTGTCGTGAACACGGTATGAGTAATGCGACCTTCTATAAATGGCGTGCCAAATATGGCGGTATGGATACATCATTAATGGCAAAACTCAAAGAACTGGAAGCAGAAAATACCAGACTTAAAAAGATGTATGCTGAAGAACGCTTAAAGGCAGAGATCATTCAGGAAGCGATGGCAAAAAAGTGGTGAGGCCATCTTGCCGACGTAAGATGGCACAACAGGCAGTTGCCCACTATGCGATTAGCATTCGTTTGGCTTGCCGAGGATTTAGTATCAGTGAAACCTGCTACCGTTATCAATCCAAGTTAAACGATGACAATACATTAATTGCAGAACAGCTCATTGAGCTCACTGAAGAAAATACAGATTGGGGTTTTGGTCTGTGTTTCTCTTATCTACGTCATGTTGAAAACCATGTTTGGAATCATAAGCGTGTTTATCGCATTTACTGTGAGTTAGCACTGAATCTGCGCATTAAACCGAGAAGAAGACTAAAACGGCATGCACCAGAACCACTGAAAGAGCCGATCCGGGCAAATCAGGTCTGGTCACTGGATTTTATGCATGACCAGCTGATCGATAGTCGTAAGTTCCGATTGTTGAATGTGATTGATGATTACCGTCGAGAAGGTTTGACTATTGAAGCAGGATTCTCATTACCCACGATCAGGGTTATTCACACATTGAATCAGTTATTGGAATGGCGAGAAAAACTGTTAGTTATTCGGTGTGACAATGGCCCGGAGTTTATCAGTCACGAATTTGTACGCTGGGCAACTGAACAAGGTATTCGTATTGAATATATTCAACCAGGTAAACCACAGCAGAATGCGTATATTGAACGCTATAATCGGACTATACGTTATAGTTGGCTGAGCAAACATTTATTTGATACTTTGGATGAAGTACAAGATTATGCAACAAACTGGCTGTGGCATTACAACCATGAAAGACCACACCAAGCAAACAAAGGAAGGCCACCTCTAATGGCTGCTTAACCTCTACTTTTAACTTCGGTTATTAATGGGAGGATTACCGTTTGTGCAACAAAGCCCTTAGTTGAAAAAAACTTTTAGATTTCATGCTCACACACCACCTAAAACAAAAAATATCTGATTGATTTTACAGGCTTTTAATTTAAGGTTTTATTCTACCCACTCGCAATATCAACGTTTAGTATCACGACTCACTAACTCATTAACTAAATATGGAGCAGTACGGCTATCTTGATTTTCTGTTATTTCTTTTGGTGTTCCTGCCACAACAATATTCCCACCAGCATTTCCAGCACCTGGTCCCACATCAATCACCCAATCTGCTTGTGCAACGGCACGCATATCATGCTCAATCATAACCACGGTATTACCCGCATCGACTAATCGCTGCAATTGAACTAACAATCGATCTACATCTGATGGATGCAAACCTGTAGTTGGCTCATCAAGTATATACAGTGTATTTCCACGCTGATTGCGTTGCAGCTCGGTCGCCAATTTAATACGTTGCGCTTCTCCACCAGATAGTTCAGTCGCTGGTTGCCCTAAACGTAAATAACCAAGGCCAATTTCCTTTAATAATTGTAGTGAACGAGCAATCGAGACCTCTCCATCAAAAAAATCACGTGCTTCATTGACGGTCATTCCTAATACTTCAGCAATATTACGTTCATTCCAGCGAATTTTCAGAGTGTCATCATTATATCGAGCACCATGACATGTCGGACAAGGGGCATATACACTTGGCATAAACAATAACTCTACACTGACAAAGCCTTCACCTTCACAAGTTTCACATCGCCCTTTAGCCACATTAAACGAAAAACGTCCAGCATCATAATGAGCTTGGCGAGCTTCAGGAGTCCCAGCAAATAACTTTCTAACATGATCAAATAAACCCGTATAAGTTGCCAGATTAGAACGTGGAGTACGGCCAATTGGTTTTTGATCAACCTGTACCAGACGCTTTATAGCCTCCACATCACCAGCCAGAGAACCCTGTGTAACCTCGTTAACCAACATTCCTTCATTTAAAGGATTATTTTCATTATTGTTTTCAGTTTCAGACTCATTGCCTAAATATGAAAGTACTAACTCGGGTAAAGCTTGAGAAACGAGACTAGATTTACCTGAACCTGAAATACCTGTAACTGCTGTAAGTACACCAAGAGGTATACGAGCATCAATATTATGCAGGTTATGTCGGTAAATATTGTTAAGTTCAAGCCAACCAGAGGGTGTACGTCCATAACTTTGAGTAACTGGGATTTTATTAAATAAATAACTTGCAGTACGTGAAGCTGAAATCTCACTTAAACCCTGAGGTACTCCACTATATAAAATATTACCACCTTGCTCTCCTGCATCTGGTCCAACATCCACTAACCATTGAGCACGACGCATGAGCTCTAAATCATGCTCTACAACAAATACGGAGTTTCCAGCGTCTCTTAATTTATCGAGAGAATCATATAATGACTGACTATCTGAAGGATGTAATCCAGCAGACGGTTCATCCAGTACATAAACTACACCAAATAGCATAGAACTTAATTGTGTTGCTAAACGCAAACGTTGTAACTCTCCCGCTGAAAGAGTCGGTGTGGCTCTATCTAATGTTAGATAACCAAGACCTAACTGGCGTAATTGATTTAAACGCCCCACCACACCATTTGCTAAACGCTGGGCAGCAATTTTCTTTTCATCTGAAAGTGCTGACGTACGTCTTACATCTGGAGATACAGAATGCACTGCTCTACCTGTTGTTGCTCGTTCAGATCTATCAAGTTGGGTTACTTTATTATTAGCCTTTTCTCCAGCATTATGAGCGTCGAAATTGCCAAGAACAATGGGCTCAAGCAGGCAAGTTAACTTATCCAAAGAAAGTTGCATAAACTCACCAATATCTACTCCAGCAAAGGTAATAGATAAGGCTTCTGGTTTAAGGCGTTTACCATGACAGGAAGGGCATATTTTTCCTTCCATAAAACGTGAAACACGTTTTTTCATCAACGTACTTTGGGTATTAGCAAAAGTATGAAGGACATAGCGACGAGCACCAGTGAAAGTGCCCATATAGCTGGGTTCTAGTTTACGTTTAAGTGCAGATTGAGTCTCAGCGGGGCTTAAACCAGCATAGACAGGAACTGTTGGGGTTTCTTCAGTAAATAAAATCCAGTCTCTATCCGATTGCGGTAAATCTTTCCATGGTCGATCAACATCATACCCTAGGGTTACTAGGATATCGCGTAAGTTTTGCCCGTGCCAAGCAGGTGGCCATGATGCGATAGCTCTCTCACGAATACTGAGTGTTGGGTCAGGAACCATTGTCGATTCTGTAACTTCATAAATGTGACCTAAACCATGACAGGTAGGACAAGCACCTTGAGGAGTGTTCGGTGAAAAGTCCTCGGCATATAACATTGGCTGATCGGCAGGATATGCACCAGCACGCGAATAAATCATTCGCACGAGACTTGATAAAGTTGTTACACTTCCAACAGAAGAACGGGTATTACTTGCACCACGTTGTTGTTGCAATGCTACTGCTGGTGGTAGACCATCAATAGCATCAACATCTGGTACTCCGGCCTGATCTATTAAGCGTCTTGCATAAGGTGCAACAGATTCGAAATATCTTCTTTGTGCTTCAGCAAAAATAGTTCCAAAAGCAAGTGATGATTTTCCCGAACCCGATACACCTGAGAAAACAACAAGTGCATTTCTTGGGATAGAAACATCTACATCCTTAAGGTTATGCTCACGTGCACCTCGAACTTCAATACAATTATTAGATAAAGTAATGTTATTGTGTTCACCAAAAGAATGTATTCTCATGTTTCTGAGCCTGTAAATTATTTTGTGTAAGTCTCATTTTTTATAAATGATCTTTTAATCGATCATCGAACTGAATCGTAAACCAATTCATTGCTAAACGCCAATTTTGAATTGGCATGGTCCATTTTTTAGCAGCATTTGAAGTTGCTAAATAAATGACCTTTTTCACTGAATCATCAGAAGAGAAGATCTTTCTCTTTTTAGTTGAATGGCGGATCACGCTATTCAATGATTCAATTGCATTTGTTATGTAAATCGCATGACGTATTTCAGCAGGATAGCTAAAGATCGTTCGGATATTTTCCCAATTTGCCCGCCAGGATTCTCCAATTTTTGGATACTGGTGATGCCATTGATCGCAGAAGATATCTAGGGACTTTAAAGCATTTTCCTCTGTACTTGCCTGATAGATCGCCTTCAATCCTGCTGTTACAGCTTTGTAGTCCTTCCAGCTCACAAATCTCAGGCTATTGCGTACAACATGTACGATACACAGCTGGATATCAGTATGAGGGTAGACAGAGGCTATCGCATCAGGAAAGCCTTTTAGTCCTGAGAAGCGCTGCTTCGCAAGGCAGGCTACAAGAATATCTTGCACTCCTCGATTTTTAAGCTCTGTCATGACTGACAGCCAGAATTTGGAACATTCTGTTTGAGCAAGCCACATGCCAAGAAGTTCTTTTTGACCATCCAGGTTAATGCCTAATGCTAAATAAACTGATTTATTGATTACTGTTGAATGCTGACGAACCTTAACAACAATGCAATCTAAATAGACAACAGGATAAAGACTATCGAGTGTTCTATTTTGCCATTCTGTCACTTGTTCAATGACAGCATCCGTCACCTTACTAATAAGGGAGGCAGATACATCGGCATCGTACATTTCTTTAAAGAAAGCAACAATTTCTCTATTTGTCATTCCTTTCGCATATAGCGAAAGAATTTGATCATCCATGCTAGTAATGCGCGTTTGATGCTTCTTAATAATCTGTGGTTCAAAAGAGCCGTCACGATCACGAGGGATATCTAAAGCAAGCTGCCCATCTTGTGTTAGAACTGTTTTGGAGCTAAAACCATTACGTGCATTAGATCCTTTCTTAGGTTGATGCTTTTCATAGCCTAAATGTTCAGAAAGCTCAGTATTCAGAGCGGTTTCAATCATGAACTTTTTAAATATGGCTGTCATTTGGTTTAAATCTTCAGGAGTTTTTAAACCTTTAGCTAATTCAGCTGCCATACTTTTGATTGTAGCTTCATCCATGTGAAGTACCTCTTTTTATTATCCTCAGTAGGATAAATGAAAATTAAGTACTTACACAAAATTTAGAACAGTCCCACAACTCATTTTGTTGAACTATATCTGTACAACAACTCTACCTCGAATTTTTCCATCTAAAATTTCATTTGAAATATTTAAAGCATCTGTTAACTGAATTTCAGTCGTTACTGTTTCTAATTTTGTTTGATCTAATTCTGTAGCCAAACGTTCCCATGCTTCTTTTCTTAATTCGATTGGTGCCATCACGCTATCAATTCCATATAAGGTAATCCCTCTTAGAATAAATGGAGCAACTGTTGCTGGAAAATCCATTCCGCCTGCCAAACCACACGCAGCAACTGCACCACGATATTTTGTACTAGCACATGCATTGGCTAAAGTATGGCTTCCAACAGTATCAATTACGCCAGCCCAAACTTCTTTGTTTAATGGCTTTCCTGGGGAAGATAATTCAATACGATCAATAATTTCACTCGCACCTAGATAGGTTAAATATTCTGACTCTTGAGGTCGACCAGTTGAAGCTGTAATCTCATAACCAAGATGATTCAAAATAATAATGGCAATACTACCTACTCCACCATTTGCACCTGTCACTAAAATTTTTCCATCACTTGGTTTAATACCATGTTTTTGTAAAGCCATGACACACAACATTGCGGTATAACCTGCTGTACCAATAACCATCGTATCTTTAAAAGAAAAAGCAGAAGGTTTTTGTATGAGCCAATCACCAGAAACAGTGACTTGCTCGGCTAGCCCTCCAAAATACTTTTCACCCACTCCCCAACCATTCAGTAGAACTTCATCTCTTTCTTTCCATGCTGGATGTTTTGATTCAATCACAACACCCGAAAAATCGATGCCTGGGGTCAAAGGAAAACTACGCACCACTGGTGAACGCCCAGTAATGGCTAAAGCATCTTTATAATTGAGTGTTGAATATTTGACTTCGACTCTAACCTCTCCTTCTTGTAAAGGCTTTGATGCAATCTCAGTAATTTGTGATGTGTAACCTGCTTCATCTTTAGTAATTACAATACCTTTGTACATAGAACTTCCTCTCCATTTAATTAGACTGCTTGTCTAGAATTAATTAAAAAATAAATACAGACGTCTGCATTTATTTTTTAATTAACTTTTTACGTGATTTGTTGTTTTACAGCTAAAGTAAACAAGCGATAAAATGCATCTAAGGGACTTGTTGATTTGACCAAACGTGCTCTTAGAACTGCACCTTCCCACCCAATCCAAAACTGATAAGCAGCTTCATCGCAATCAGCTAGGCTATATTGTGAATTTGACTGATGTAGGCAATCAGAAACTAATTTCTCCCATACCTTAAAGATATTTTCGATTCGCGCAATGATTTCTTGTGGTAAATACGACACTTCTTGTCCTAAGTTACCTAAAATACAACCTCGTTTAAAATCATATTTTTGCATTTTTTCACCCGCATCTTTTACAAAATTTTGCAGCTTTTCTAGTGGGGAAAGATCAGTTTGACTTAAAAACTTATTCAATCGCTTCACAAAATAAAGTTCATAAGCATCTAAGACTTCTAAAATAAAAGCCTCTTTATTTACAAAATAATGGTAGAAAGACCCTTTAGGAACTTGGACTGATTTCATGAGATCGTCCAAGCTCATAGCATTCATTCCACGTTCGGTCAGTAACTCGATACCTCGGTGGATTAAAACTTCTTTAGTGTCTGCATAGTTACAGCCGTGTTTGGTTGGTCGACCACGTGGTCTTTTGGGTGAGGAAGAATAATTCATATAATAAAAATAGACTATGTGACTAGAAATAACAACAATAAGATTATTTGATTGAAAATTTTATCTAAACGTCATCTAGTTCTCTTTTTTCACAGTACTTAGTCATTCATATAAATGCTCTTAAAAATCCTATAAGTTTATGAACTAATTTTTTATAAATTTCTATTATTTTTCTTCAAAATATTGAAATTAATAAATATATTGTAAAAATAATTTATAAACTAGATTTTAGGTAAACATAAGTTAAATAGAAAATTTTTAGTTAAATAAGGCTCTGTTGCACAAACTTACCACTGGAGGCTTCTTAGCTATCAAAAAAGTCGCGATAGTCTCCATCTACTCATTGACCCTACTGGCTTGAGGTTTTTAGGAGAAGGTGAATGAAAACGTAAAAAACATCAGTCTGAATATCGATGACAATAGCGTAAACTTCACATAGGTATAATAGATGCTGAAACACTGCAAAAACTTGCAGCTCAGCTCACAACCAATAATGTCAGTGACTCACAGGTGTTTGGTGATGGATTGGATAGCATAAAAAAATAATTAATATATTTCAATATATTAAACCCCAATCTCAACTTTTTAAGTGATTGAAATAAAAAGGACATAACCCTATTTTAGTTTCTACCAAGAAATTAAAGCAAAGTTATGTCCATTGAAGAATTTATCATTTTTGTCTATGTAATCATAGAACAGCTTTATCCCATTGTTGTTATTCAGCCTCTGAGAACTCGTGGTTTTCCGCCTGCTGTTACTGATGTAGAAATCATCACTATGCAAATAGTAGGTGAATTTCTTGTTTTAGATACAGACAAAAATATTTGGATGTATTTCAAAAACAATTGGTTAGAATGGTTTCCAAAATTAGGATCTTATCCCAATTTCTGTAAACATTGTGCATACCTGTGGCATGTCAGTCAATCCATTATGGGACAGCTCATTCAGCGTTATGGTTCAGATAACATTCACTTTATTGATGGCTTCCCACTCCCTGTCTGTAGTTATACCAGAGCTAGAAAGCATAAAAACTTGATGGTTTCAAAGCTCATATCGTCATTAATCTTTCAGGCATGATTACGGGTTATACCTTTGCACCTGCTCATTGTGATGAGCGAGATGTTGCACCTGAAATCACGAATGATATTTACGGTTTACTGGGAGCAGATAAGGGCTATTTAAAACCAGAATTGAAACGATATTATGAATATCAGGGTATTGATTTACAAACACCCTTTAGAAAAAACATGATAGATTTCAGACCTAAAGAGACAATGCAAATAATGATGAAAGCCCGAAGAAAGATTGAAACAGTGATTGGTCAATTAACAGATCGCTTTCACATTCAGAAAGTGAGGGCAAAAGATCTATGGCATTTAACCCACCGCATAACTCGTAAAATTCTGTCGCATACAATTTGTGTGGTGCTAAATAAAAAGCTTGGTCATTCACCAATTCAATTCGAAAATCTTATTTTAAGTTGAGATTGGCGTATTTATATAAAATTAGATACTTAGTTGAGAACGCATTTATAGGTTAAAGCAGTTCAGAGGAATAGCAACACCATATGATAAGCTAAGGTGTAGCTATGAGGGTGCAGTTGCATTAGCTTGAAGCCTGTATATATATTTGGCTACCTTTATCGGGTAAATTCTATACTTGAAATGTCAACAGACCCCATACAAAATCTGAGAAATATATGAGTGCAGAAGCCACATCTATCAGCCTTCTATCCCCTGTCATACTGCTCACAGCGGCAGTGATCTCAGTCCCCTTAATAAAGCGTCTAGGATTAAGCTCGGTATTGGGATATTTAATTGCAGGATTAATTATTGGTCCATTTGGACTGGCGTTTTTCTACGATTCTGCATCTATTCTGCATATTGCTGAGCTTGGTATTGTGATGTATCTGTTTGTGATTGGACTAGAAATGCGTCCATCGTATTTATGGAGTTTAAGAAAAGAAATTTTTGGATTAGGCGCATTACAAATTAGTGCCTGTTCATTGGGGTTAACGGCGGTAGGCTTGATCTATGGCTATTCTTGGCAAGTGAGTTTTGTATGTGCTGCAGGCTTTGTACTCACCTCGACTGCAATTGTGATGCAACTTTTGGGAGATCGTGGAGACATTGCTCAACCACGAGGACAAAAAATTATCTCGATCCTGCTGTTTGAAGATTTATTGATTGTCCCTTTATTGGCAATTGTCGCTTTTATCGCACCGAATCATGTTGTTGAAAGTACTTCTACGCGTTTGCAGAGCATCGGAATTGGTTTAATTTCAATTGCAGGTTTAATCGCTGCAGGCTATTGGTTGCTTAATCCTTTATTTCGCTTATTAGCCGCAGCCAAAGCCCGTGAAGTCATGACTGCAGCAGCACTCTTAGTGGTACTCGGCGCAGCATTACTGATGCAAGTCAGTGGCTTATCGATGGCAATGGGGGCTTTCCTTGCAGGGGTATTACTCTCCGAATCCACTTTTCGCCATCAGATTGAAGCAGATATTGAACCGTTTCGTGGCATATTGCTCGGATTATTTTTTCTAGGTGTAGGCATGTCACTAGACCTTAACGTCGTAAAAAATAACTGGGTGTTAATCTTAAGTGCTGTACTTCTGCTGATGTTTGTCAAAGCATCCATGATTTACCTAATTGCACGCATGACCAAAAGTTCACACTCCGAAGCACTCGATCGCGCATTACTGATGGCTCAAGGGGGCGAGTTTGCTTTTGTACTCTTTGCTGCCGCCATGAGTGCTCAAATCATTAGTGCTGTTGAAAGCTCAAACCTGACTGCGATTGTAGTCTTGTCGATGATTTTGACCCCGATTATAGGCATTCTATTTAAACCTTTTACCCAAACTACAGAACAAACTTCTTTAGAAAATATCCGTATTGCCGAAGGACTTTCTGGAAAAGTATTGATGATTGGTTTCGGTCGTTTTGGACAAGTCTCCAGTCAATTACTGCTTGCTCGAGGGATTGATGTGACCATCATTGATAATGATATCGACATGATTCAAAACGCTGAAAGATTTGGATTTAAAATTTACTATGGCGATGGTTCTCGTTTAGATATTTTACATGCCTCGGGAGCAGATACGGCTGAGGCAATTGTTGTTTGCGTAGACCACAAAGAAACGACGAATAAGATTGTAGAGTTGGTGCAACATGAATTTCCTTTAACCAAGTTACTGGTTCGCTCTTATGACCGTGAGCATGCGCTGCATTTAGCAAAACAAAATGTGGATTACATGATTCGAGAAACCTTCGAGTCGGCAATGCTATTTGGCGGTGCGATTTTAGAAGAATTGGGTGTTGACCAGAGTGATGTTGAAGAAATTAGCCAAGAAATCCGAGAACGAGACAAAGAACGTTTTGAAACCGAAGTTGCAGCAGATGATGTCTATGCGGGTATCGGCTTGCAATACACAGGACCGCGTCCGACTGCACCTTTAATTACACCAAAGCACACAGGGCAAATTCTGAATGAAGATGACACTCATCAATAATTTCACGTATTAAGCCCAAATAAAAAGAGGTCTCTGTAGATCTCTTTTTCGGTAAGCATCCGCTGAACCCCACTTTTCTTATTTTCTCAATATACCAATAGTGCCCATTATTTATTAAATGGACATTATGTTTATGGCCTTAGACACTTTTATAGACACTGAACAAACGACAGAAAGAGCCCGCAGAATCTTCGCAACTGATTTTAAACAGCACTTGGTCGAGCTTTGCCTGCAGCCAAATACATCAGTGGCTAAGGTCACAATGCAACATCAGATCAATGCCAATCTATTACATAAATGGATTCGTCATTCACAACCCCTTCCATTCCACAGACCGACTTTCTTCCCGTCATTCTTCACCCGACACCAGAGTCAAACAAGAAGCACCGCCGCCACCTGAACCGGAAAAGAATGCTGTCGCTCATATCAGAATTCCACTGCATCAGAAACAATGCTCCGCAAGAGATCAGGTGATCGAAATAGAATGGCCAGTGGAATCGGCCAAGGAGTTGCTGCTTTTACTTCAGGGCTTGATCAAATGATCCGCATTGATGAAATCTGGCTTTCTACCCAACCTCTGGATATGCGAGCAGGTATGGATACTGTCATGGCTCAGGTGCTGAGAGCCTTTGGCTATATCAAACCGCATTGTGCTTATCTGTTCTGTAATAAGCGTGGCCGTCGCATGAAAGTGCTGGTGCATGATGGGCTGGGCATCTGGCTATGTGCCCGACGGCTGGAACAGGGAAAATTCCACTGGGCTAAAGTTCACCAAGATGAAACCGTGACCCTCAGCCCGGAGCAGTTACAAGCACTGATCCACGGTTTAACTTGGCAAAGAATCGGTCTGCAGCAAGTGGTAACAATGCTCTAAATCGAACTCATCCATTCTGCTATTCTCCAAACATGATCTCAACCATACTGCAGTCATGAAAATGCTGCCTGATTTAAACCAACTGACCCATGAACACCTGCTGGAATTTATCCGACAGTTGGCGCTGCAGCATCAGTCTTTAGCATAATCAAAACAACAACTGGAACAATCAAATCAGCAATTAGATTCTAAAGTTAAATCTCTCTCTAATCTCAATCAAAAATACGAGCATGAACTTTTGCAGTTTAAACGGCATAAGTTCGCCCAGAAGAATGAATACTTAACGGCCAAACAAATCCACCTCTGGGATGAAGCGGTTGAAGAAGATATTGCCGCGGTTGATCTGGAACTGGAACGGCTGAATGCAGCTAAAACCGATGCAGCGACACAGAAAGCCCCAGCCAACAAACCTAAACGTCGACCGCTACCTGATCATCTACTCACTCTGCGTATTGAGCACGAACCTGCCTCAACGCAATGCAGCTGTGACAGCTTGTACTGCAGCAACAGGTGCTGCATGCCGATGAAACACCGGTCACCATCATGCAGATGGGTGAGAATGAGAAAAAACCGAAGAAAGGTTATGTCTGGGCCTATGCCACCACACAGTACAATCTACTTCAGGCGGTGATCTATGACTTTCAGGATAAGCATGCTGAAGAGTTCCTGAAAGACTGGCAAGGCCATCTGGTCTGTGATGATTATGGTGGTTATAAAGCACGCTTTAAATCAGGCCAGATCATTGAGGTGGGCTGCATGGCCCATGCACATCTTAAATTCCATGAACTGCATGTGACCGGGAAAAGTCAGGTCGCTGAACAAGCATTAGTGATGATTCAGAAACTGTATGCCATAGAAGCAGAACTCAGGAAAAAGACCGATGGTACAGCGCAACACCGTCGCGAATACCGGCAACAACATAGCTAATCGGTGATGCAACAACTATATGAATGGCTCAACCAACATTATCTGACGGTGCCGTCGAGTTCTCCAATCGCCAAGGCGATCAATTACACTCTGAAGCGTTGGCCAGCTTTAAGTCGCTATTTGGATGATGGCAATCTACCGATTTGCAACAATTGGGTCGAAAATCAAATGCGTCCCTGGGCATTGGGACGCAAGGACTGGTTGTTTGCTGGCTCGCTACGCAGTGGTCAGCGAGCTGCGAATGTCATGACCCTGATTCAGTCAGCAAAGCTGAATGGGCTAGATCCGTATGCCTATTTAAGTGATGTGCTGAAAAGGTTGCCGACACATAAAGTGACCCAGATTGAAGAATTACTGCCACACCGCTGGAAACCCAACTCAAATTAAAAAATAGCGATGGGGTTCAGCGGACGCTTACGCTGTTTTCAATGTAGTATTCAATAATCGAGATGATCATTGCAAAAACTTTTCATTTCTGATGTCCCAAAATGGGCAATGGAAACTCGCCCCTGCCTATGATGTTACTTTCTGTGAAGGACCAGGGGGATATCATCAAATGGATATCATGGGTGAGGCACTGGATATTCCTCGACAAGCTCTTGTGAAACTTGGTACTCAGGAAGCGGAACTTTGTGTCCAAGAAGTCGATGAAATTATTGGCTCGATTTGTAAGGTTGCAATCCGATTCAGCAATATCGCTCATGACCTATTACCTGGACAAATTCAAGCAGAGACTCTCCAACTGGTCCAAAATAGGATTGAGCAAATATTCATTTATTGCACTAAATAGCTTTCACAAAGCTTCTATGAAGGGCTTATTCTAACCGTTGTTTTATCACGGCATAAGCTACACCAGTCACCACACTTCCAATCGCAATCGCCAATAAATATTTTAATGGATAATTCATCGCATTCGGAATGATCAGTACCATTACACCGCCATGAGGAGTGACTAGTTCACATTTAAATAATGCAACCAAAGCCCCAGTTACAGCACCACCTGCGATCGCGCATGGAAGCACTCGAATCGGGTCTTTGGCAGCAAACGGAATAGCCCCTTCCGAGATGAAACATAGGCCCAGAACTACAGCAGCCTTCCCTGCATCTTGCTCAGGTTTGGCAAATTTATGCTTTGCCAGAAAAGTTGCAATTGCCATACCCAATGGCGGTACCATACCCGCAGCCATGGTAATCGCCATCGGTCCGTATGTTTGTGACGTAAGTAAGCCCACCGTAAAGGCATAAGCCGCTTTATTTATTGGCCCCCCAACATCAATACACATCATACTCCCAAGGATAATCCCCATGATCATGGCATTGGTCGTCCCCATATTGGCAAGGAAGTGTGTGAGTAATTCAAACAATTGTGCAACAGGCTGTCCAACCACATAAATCATGATTAAACCAACAGCTAAACTGGCCAATAGTGGAATAATCAAAATTGGTTTTAATGCTTCTAGGCTACTTGGGAGTTTAAGCTGTTTCGATAAAAATAACGCAATATAACCTGCAATAAAACCTGCAACTAATCCACCGAGAAAGCCTGCCTCTAATTGTGTTGCAAGTAAACCGCCAATCAAACCTGGAGTTAAACCCGGACGATCCGCAATAGAATAAGCAATGTAACCTGCCAGCATAGGTACCATAAGAGTAAATGCTGCAGCACCTATTTGCTTTAAGGATGCGGCAAAGCTTCCTTCAACAGGATTGAGGCCAAACATAAACGAGATGGCAATGATCAAACCGCCCGCCACCACCATCGGCAGCATGAAAGACACCCCTGTTAAAAGGTGTTTATAAATTCCAGTTTTTTCTTTGTTTTCATTTTCTGTCTTAGTGGCTGTTTGCTTACCCGTTTCAAGCACTTTGGCTTCAGCAATTGCGTTTGCAAAAGTCTTATCCGTTTGCTTAAGGGCAAATCCTGTACTGCAGCGATATACGCGTTTGCCTACAAAGCGATCTGTATTGACCTCAATATCCGTTGCTAAGATCACCACATCTGCTTTGGCAATACTTTCTGCCGATAAAACATTTTTAGCCCCAACCGATCCTTGGGTTTCAACATCAATCTGATAACCGTGCTTTACTGCACCTTGTTGTAAGGCTTCGGCCGCCATAAACGTATGCGCAACACCAGTTGGACATGCTGTAATGGCGACAAAGCGTGTAACCCCTACATTGGCTGCAATAGTTTCATCTAAAGCATCTGAATGCTCAAGAACTTGTTGCAAAAGCATGATCGCATCGTGTTGCGCGTTATTCAAACCAATGACTTTCACAACCTTGTCACGCAGTTGAGTCGCATCTGCCGACTTCTGTCCAACAAAAACAACCGTATCAATAACATTTGATAAATCGAGATGCTCAACTGATGTCGCCACATCATTGGAAATACCAAGTGCTGTTGCTGCTTTGGACAGTTTTTTGGCCAAAATCACTGCATTAATCGGCTGCTCGGGACTATGTGGCACAAATAAAATATGTTTTATCTCTTGCATCGTATTAACTCAATGATTGGACTGAGATTTGCGATTTCAAATCTTCAATAACAGCAAAGTCTGGAAGGGCAAACCCAATTTGGGTCACAGCATTGCTCGCAATTGCGGTTGCTGTTTTCAATGTTTCTTCTGGGGAAGTTGAACTCAACAAGCCATGAATCATACCTGCCAGCAAGGAATCTCCCGCACCCACCGTACTTTGGACGGTGACCTTCGGTGCAGTAGCATGCAGGGTTTGCGTGCGGTGAAGCCAGTTCACCCCGTTTTCACCCATCGAGACCACAATATGTTCGATCTGACTATTTAAACTGGCAAAAAGATGCTGCTGTTCTGCAAACGTTTCTGCTGGCAAATGGTAGGTTTCTGTCAACTCATCTGTATTAGGCTTAATCAACCAAGGATGGGCAGCAATTGCTGCTTTCAACGCAACACCACTGGTATCTACTGCGACTTTTTTACCCGCAGACTGTAACCATAGAATCAGTGTCGAAAGCTCTTCTGCAGAAAAACCTTGTGGCAAACTGCCAGCAATCACAATCACATCAACCTCTAAAATCAGTTGAGATAGACGTTCACATAGTTGTTGTTTTGCTGAGGTATCTACAAAAAAGCCCTTGCCATTGATGTCAGTCATCTGACCAGAAGCTTCTGCAACTTTAATGTTTTGTCGTGTTTGACCTGCAACATAAATAAATTGGTTATCAAATTGCTCTTGCTGGATATGATGGTCAAAAATTTGACGGTTTTCTTGCCCCAAAAAGCCACTCACAATCAGTTCATGTCCCAAATCCTTAAGGACCTGTGCCACGTTTAAGCCCTTACCTGCTGCATGGCTTTGGGCTGTTAACTGACGATTGACCTCGCCAACTTTTAGTTGATCCAATTGCACGGTGAGGTCAATTGCAGGATTCAGAGTAATGCTTAATATCTTAGCCATTCGGTAATTACTCCACCAATGCACGTACGGCAGACGCACTGTCACAACTTAAGGCTTGCTGTGCGACCTGTTGGCAATTTATATAGTTCAAACCACGAATTTGCGCCTTCACCAATGGAATACTGGTACTCGACATACTCAACTCATCCACGCCCAAGCCTATCAATACAGGCACAGCTTTTGGATCAGCAGCCAATTCACCACAAATGCCCACCCATTTACCATGCTGATGTGCTGCCCGAACAGTTTGATCAATCAATAGCAAAATACTCGGATGTAAGCCATCAGCTTCGGCAGACAATAGTGGATGACCACGGTCAATCGCCAGAGTATATTGAGTCAAGTCATTGGTTCCAATACTAAAAAAATCAACTTCTTGAGCAAGAATTGGAGCCAACAATGCTGCCGCAGGAACCTCAATCATAATACCGACTTGTAAGTTTTCACATGGATGCTGTATGCGAACCTCATCCAAAATTGCTTTTGCTGCTCGCCATTCTTCAACCCGCCCAATCATAGGAAACATAATTCTTAATGGGCGATTATCCGCTGCTTTAAGTAAAGCAACCAATTGTTGACGTAGCAACTCTGGCTTCCGTAAAGTCAGACGAATACCACGTAAGCCCAAGAATGGATTTTCTTCCTTTTCAATAGGCAAATACGGCAAAGGTTTGTCCCCGCCCACATCAAGTGTACGTACCACCAATGGACGACCCGCCAAAGCATCTAACACCACCCGATAATCGGCTTCTTGTGTAGCCTCATCAGGCGCACTGCTGTGTGACATAAAGACCAATTCTGTGCGTAGCAAACCAATTGCTTCTGCCCCATCGGCCACAGCCTGTATCGTAGCGCCCACTTTGCCAATATTGGCTGCGATTTCAACTTGATGTTGATCCAGTGTCATGGCAGGTTCTAAACAATGCTGTTCCGCTTGTTCTCGCAACTCACGCTGGCGTTGGCGCTCTGCAATGGCATGATCAATCTGACTTTGCTCGGGTGAGACCACATACTCACCAGTATCCCCATTAATTAGTACTGTGGCATGGTTCTCAATATTTAAAACAGCTACACCCGCACCTACAACTGCTGGAATAGCCAGAGCACGTGCCACAATAGCACTATGGGCACTCGCTCCACCAACCGCGGTCAAAATGCCTGCAACACGATCTTTATTCAGACGCGCTACATCACTCGGGCCAACATCATGCATAATTAAGATATAAGGTTGCTCGGGTTCTGTGACATCGGCCACACCGCACAAAACAGCCAAAACTCGCTCACCAATATCCCTTAAATCAGCCGCACGCTCTGCAAGTAAACGATCGCTAAGTGCAGCCTGTGCGGTAGCAGCCACTTCAATATGATCATGCCAAGCTGCAGCAGCAGACAACCCCTGTTTTAAACCGCGTTGTACACTTTGGAGGAGGTCTGGATCATCCAGCATTTCCAAATGTGCCATGAAGATCTGCTTAATGGCAGTAGATTCAGTATGTGCAATGAATTGACGTAAGCTATTTTTCACCTGATGAAGCGCAATTTCAAGCTTTTCATTCTCAGCTTTAAAACTCTGTCCGCGACGTTCATAACTAAATTCATGTGGCTTCACCACATGTGCAGGACCAAAAGCAAGGCCAGTTGATGCCGCAATACCGCAGCTACCCGTATCGCCATGTGATTCAAAAGGCATTAATTCCAAAGTATTTACGACTGGGTCACTACTGCTGTGCTGATGAGATACAAGATCAACAGCTTCAACCTCTTCTCCTAAGCCCTGTTGAACTGCATCAATAATCTGTTCTAAGCCTGCTACAGCATCAGTATCAGGTTGTGCAATAAAAGTCAGAGTTTGACCACGACGACATCCCATGGCTAATAATTTGGTTAAACTTTTTGCCGAAACGTAAGCCCCCTCATCTACAGCAACGAGAATATCCCCTGCAAATTTCTTGGTCATATTGACCAAGTGTGTCGCGGGACGCGCATGTAGACCATGAGCGTTAGCTAAGACAATACGACGAGATGGCCAATCAGGAATCAGTTCAGCACCAATTAACTGCGCCAACTGGTGACTATCTTGTTCTTGGTTAAGGGTATGAACTTGTTCAGTATCAAACAAAATATCCATTAACCGTTGAAACCGTTGCATATCCAGTTGCTCATTACTGGCAATACACACCAAAGTCTTGAGCATTTCCTGCTGATGGCTTAAAACCTGTTCCGCTTTTACCAAACTTACAGCTGGGCTCAAAACATGCTGGTTAGAAGTGATCGACCACACTCCCTCCCCTAAATGAATCATGCTGTTTAGGTTTAAACCCGACAGAAAACCACACTCCACCATTTTTTGCTGTTTCAGCAACTGTGTTGCCTGCCAAATCAAATCTTCTACATCAAGTGCGGGAACTTGAGTGGCGATTAAATTTTCATGCAATGCCAAAGATGCGGGTTGGGCTTGTAATAATGCAATAATTTGCTCTGCAGATTGAGCCTGTTTCACTTGATCAGCGACATCGTTAATTAAAGCCCGCGTCAAAATTTGTAAGACTTGCAAATGCTCATCTGATTTCGCAGCAATCACTACTGCTAAATAAATTTTATTTTCACCGTCCCAAACAACTCCTTCAGGAAAGTGCGCCAGACGAATCCCAGTTTTTAAAATAGATTGGCGAGACTGAGGCGTCCCATGCGGAATGGCAATTCCTTGTCCTAAATACGTTGCACTTTGTTGTTCGCGCCCGGTCAACCCATGAATATAATCAGGTGTAACCAATTGGTCTTCGACCAAGATATCGACTAGACATTGCAACGCTTGTGCTTTATCAGTGGCGTGTTGTTTCATTCGAATATGTTGTATATCTAGCGCGAGCATAAAGCGTCCTTGCAAAATAGCATAGTGAAAAGCTATGCCTTTTTACTGGAGAAAAAATAAAAGTCGAATTCTACTCAGGATTTACACAAAAATCTGTATATTTTGATTTTATCTTGATAATCATTATTACGACGCAATTAAGAAACGACGAGATTCTCCAAAGCCTAGTGTTGCGATAGTTGGGTTTAGTTCTAATTGAACCGCTCTATCTCTGATTTCAGGGGTATATTTAGGTTTTTCATCGGATCACTACGCTTCGCTACGTCTTGCGAAGCAATGCGTCTCATCTCAGAAAGTTTGGTCTCCGACAAACCCGGTACGGTTCATTCTGTATATGGGATCGTTGGCTATAAAACCCACGCCAAAATGATTCTGATCGTGCGTCGTGAAATAGACAAAATTAAACGTTATGTTCATTTAGGCACAGGTAACTATCATGCAATGAATGCCAAAATCTATACTGATTATGGACTACTGACCAGTGATGCTGATATTTGTGAAGATGTCCATAAAGTCTTTCAGGAGCTCACAGGCATGGGGAAAATGGTCAAATTGAAAAAACTTTTTCATGCACCATTTACTCTGCATTCTCAATTGATTGAACTCATCGAAACTGAAACTGAAAATAGCAAAGCAGGCAAAAAAGCGCAGATTATTATTAAAGTAAATGCCTTAACTGAACCTCAACTAATTGATGCCCTATATAGGGCATCTAAAGCGGGCGTTCAAATCGATTTGATTGTCCGTTCAATTTGCTGCTTACGCCCACAAGTGAAAGGGCTTTCTGAAAATATTCGAGTCCGCTCAATTGTGGGACGTTTTTTAGAACATACCCGGGTTTATTATTTTTACCATCAGGGCGAAAACAAGCTTTATTGCGCCAGTGCAGATTGGATGGGGCGTAATTTATTCTCTCGCATCGAGACCTGTTTCCCAATCGAAGATAAAAAACTTCCTAAACAAATTCTGCAAGATGGCTTAATGAATTATCTTCAAGATAACCGCCGTGCATGGGAGCTTCAAGCAGATGGAACATGGATTCAATGTACACCAAGTTTGGATAAGCCCATGTATATCGCACAACAGCACTTATTAAACCATACATCTTAATTAACCCGAATCCTGTTTAAGCCACTGATTCTATAATTAGAATTTTTGGCTTATTTTGATGGGTGAGTTGATATGCACATAACAATGCGTAAATCCCCAAATTAAAATCCGCGGAATCAGGGACAAAGCCAAGCTCTTAATTCCTTGGGCCTTGGCTGCCATGATTTTTGTTCCCATTACATAAAATCTGTTTTTGGGCTTATAAAAAACCTGCCTGCTACGACTAAAATTACGTTTTTATTCAAGCCATGATCCTCGGTATGCCGAACTAAAACAGCAATTAATTCACTTTGCCGGATTATATACGCGGCTACTAAAATATGAGCATCAGTATTGCAAATACGATCAAACATCTGGATATTGATAGCTATAGGGATGAAATGTTATAAAAAAATATCCGGGCATTGGCCCGGATATTTAAACTCTAAGCAGCTTAGGCAGTTTGCTTTAACGGTTTGATTTCATTTAATTCATGATCTAATTGAAGCTGATACACACGGCTTTGATCAACCTGATAACTACGATTCTGGATGCTATCGATAAAAATCCAGTTCGCCTGTACCTGATCCGGGGTAAATGCAACACTCAAGTATCCGCGTTGATTCAAATTACAATAATTCAGCTCATCAATTAGCGTAGTAAATGCCATTTCAAATTCCTGTAACTGGGCTAAGGGAATCTGCAAATACTTCTCCATACCCGGTGATGAAACTGAACTGGTCGCTAGTTCTACCCCGACTGTACTGCCGGCTTGATCTCTCAAAGTGGAGTTCCAGGCATTATGGGTATCTCCTGCAAGTACAATCAGTTTTTTATTCAGCTGTTTACAAGCCGTATAAATCACCTCACGCTCCACGACGTACCCATCCCAGGCATCAAGATTATAAGGCACAACAGTCAGTATTCTGGCTAATTCTGCCTTTGTCAAAGTTGGATCATTTTGCAGATAGCGTATTTTTAGGCCTACCAGTTCTGTCAGCATCTGACGCACTTGTAGCAACACATCTGCAGTGGCCTGACCACTGGTGATCTGCCCCAAAACAGCCAGAATTTCGGCCGGAATTAGCATCTTGCTCATCAGCACCTGCTGACCCAGCACATTCCAGACGGCATTCGATTGGCTGAGTTGTTTCAGTATCCATTCACGTTGTGTATGTCCTAACAAGGTACGCGTCGGATTGAGCAAATCTGTCTGAAATTTATTGGCATCTAGTCCTGTCGCGGTAAGATAGTCAGCATATTGCAATTGCTTGTTACGCGCCAAAATACGAGTATCCAGCATATTCAGCTGAACCAGATCACCAAAATTAAACTGGCGATAAATATTCAAATGATCTGTTTCAGACACTGGACGAATCGGCATCCATTCAAAATAGGCCTGCAAAGCAGCCAGCTTACGTGCAAAAAAATCACCTTCTGAAACATCATGATTTTCCGCACCCTGCTCCCAGGTATCATTGGTCAGCTCATGATCATCCCAGACCACAATAAATGGATGACGCTGATGTGCTGCTTGTAAGTCCGCATCAGTTCGATACAAGGCATAACGCTTGCGGTAGTCTTCCAGTTTAATGATTTCCTCAGCATTATCTGCAGCCAGACTTCGGCCTAATGCTGCAGCCTGTTCAGTCGCATAACCACCCATCCCGTACTCATAAATGTAATCCCCTAAATGAATCACCACATCTAGGTCTTGCTGGGCAATTTCCTGATAGATATGAAAATATCCGGCTGGATAATTGGAACATGAACAAACGGCAAATTGCACCAGCTTGCTTTGCGTGGCTAAAGTTTTGGTTTGACCGACAGATGAATATACCGATGCACACTTAAAACGGTAAAAATAAGTTTGCCCTGCCGATAGACGATCCGCATCGACTTTAACCGTGAAATCTTGCGACCGACTGGTTTCAACTTGTCCTGTATTGATTATCTGGCGAAAATCCTGATCGGCAGCAATTTCCCACTGCACCTGATAACGCAGGTTTTCATCTTCCGGACTTAAGCGTGTCCATAGAATTATCCGATCCTGTAAGGGATCACCACTGGCCACCCCATGTTTAAAAGCGACTTTAGGATGTGCCTGAGCTTGATCTGAAGCATCCTCATCACTGCCACAAGCGGTCAAAGATATGGGTAAAGACAAAGCACCGAAGCCTGCAATGGAGGTCTTAAGCAGTTCACGTCTGGATATTTTTTTAGTCATAACAGCTTGCTATTGTGGGTTTTTTGTTCTTTTTTAATCCAGTTCGATGACATTAATATCTCTAAATTATGACATTTCTATGAAGCCTAATTTTTCCAAGTCCTAAATATACCAAATGACGATAAAACTAATTTCTGAGAGGCTGAGTTGGGCTATTCGAATTCTTATAGACTGATGACTTTATTTAGAAAATTTCCAATAAGTTGCTTCAAATTTCAGAAAGAAATCATCAATTACGCAGAATAATTCGTTACTATTGAACATCGGGGCTAAAGCTTTAGGTTTGGTAACTCAACTGATGGCTCTAGTCCTCTTATTTTTCAAGTTTATTTCTTATCCGCGATTCGGGTTAATTAACCTGGGGTGATTACTCCATAAGCTATTAGCCCTTAAATGCGCTTTGTACTTTAATCTAATCTCAATAATTAAAGATTAGGGTGGTGTTTCAAAAAGTATGCTGAAAAAAAGCAGGTTGGATTTTGATAAAATAGAGAAATGCGAATAACTCTAGAAATCAAGTGTCCAGCCTGCCTAAGTGACAGTATAAAGAAAAATGGCACAAAAGTAGATGGTAAGCAAAATTACCAATGTAAAATATGCAGACGTCAATTTATTGGTGATCATGCTCTCAGTTATCAAGGCTGTCACTCAGGTATCAAAACCAAAATATTACACCTCATGGTGCGAGGCAGTGGTGTCAGGGATATAGCAGAAATTGAAAGAGTAAGTATCGGTAAAGTTCTACGGACACTTAGCCAATCAAAATATCAACTTCGAGCACAGCAAAGTCATTATGAAACCCTTGAAGTAGATGAGTTTTGGACTTTTGTTGGTCATAAGCAAAATAAACAATGGCTAATTTATGCCTATCATCGAGAAACAGGTGAAATTGTTGCTTATGTATGGGGTAACCGAGATTTAGCCACTGCAAAACGACTTAAATTAAAATTGAAGCAGTTAGGTGTAAGCTATACATGTATATCAAGTGACCATTGGGATAGCTTTGTTACGACCTTTAAAGAATGCAAACAGTTGATTGGTAAATTTTTCACTGTGGGTATAGAAGGCAATAATTGTCGATTACGGCATCGAATCAGGCGAGGCTTTAGGAGAA
This sequence comes from Acinetobacter lwoffii, assembly GCF_029024105.1. Lineage (NCBI taxonomy): Bacteria > Pseudomonadati > Pseudomonadota > Gammaproteobacteria > Moraxellales > Moraxellaceae > Acinetobacter > Acinetobacter lwoffii. The sequence continues at coordinate 82,199 of NZ_CP118964.1, forward strand.
GCTGCAACTTCTCCAAAAAGCTTGAAAATCATTTCAAAGCCTTTGATTTAGTGTTCTTTTATATCAATAATGGATTCGTTTAATGCCAGCATACTTTTTGAAACACCACCCAATTTTCTATCTGGGTCCAACCTTATGGTTCAAAAAAACAAGGAAATCAACATCTGCTCAAAACTGATAGTGCGGAACGGATTGTGCCTGCCTACGCTTTGCTTAAAGACGATGAATACCAATTTTTTAGCGATTTTGTTGTTGAAAAACGTTTAGAGAATAAGAAAAGTTTATATTTATTCAGCAACTTGAATGAAAATAAAAAACTGAATCGACACACTGTCACTGTACCCCTAAAACTGATAATGAATCAGGTGTTTAAAGGACATCATTATTCATTTCACTCTTTTCGTCACACGACAGCGAATCATTTATCACTTGTACTGAACTGTGAATATGCGCCACTTGTGCAAGAGCTAACTGACTATAGTGCAGATGAGTATCAAAAAACACGAGCTGAACTTCTTCAAAATGAGCATGGACAAAACCATTGGTTTGTTATCGCACATCTTTTAGGACATATAGAACCCGTTGAAACTTTCAAAAGTTATATTCACTTAAGTTATCTCATTGCTGGTCAAAAACTACTGAAACATCATTCAGATATGCAAAATGAACTGGCTAAAAAAATCATGGGCTACAATGCAACGTATAAAAATTTGAAAATAACAAAGGATGAAAAAAATTTTAATTTTGAGAAAAATCAGGCAGTTCTAGCCACTATATTATTGAATGATCAAACAAACTGGCTTCAGAGTAATGCTACTGACATTCTTGAAGAACTTTCAGTACAAACAAATCAACCCCATGACTTTTTTGCTTTCTTCGCCGGCACAGAAGGCTCTAAAATTTCACTTCAACGCTTTTATGAAACCTTAAATCAATTAGAGATTCACAACGATCCTCAAGCTGTATCTCAAAAAATGTATTTACCAGAAGAGCTTGTCAATTATTGGTATGAAAATGCCCTAAATTTAGCAGACATTAAATCAAAAAAATGGAATCCCCGTTTATTTAGTATTGATAGCTCAACCCACTTAAAACCAGCAATGCTCGATAGCGCTGAAGAGCTTTATGCAGTGACATATTTTTTTGAACATCTACAGAAAATAGCTCGTAAAAATCCAGCACAAATTGCATACGTCCTGAATATATTTTTAAATCGAGTGACCGCATCACATACCGGTATCCATTATCGCTGGAAGGATATCGATCAACTCGAACATTTTTACTCCCAGGTTAAGGCTTTATTTCCTGCCAAATTTTGGCACTTATTTGGACAGGATTTGCAAACAAAGTTAGATACTAAACAACAGCCTCAACTTTTCAAATTAGCAAAAGCATCAACAGATAAACATCCATCAACTCAGGAAGAGTTTCCTCGTCTACAACTCTATTCAGTAAAAGATGGTCATGCTCTTGCTGCATTTAAATTTTGCTTACATCTAGCCTGTATTGGCAGACCTCGATCTCTTGAACTGCAAGTTGAAGCTCTAAAAATCACTACATGCGGTTAAATAATTTAACCGTTGCTTCCTTATCTAAAGCCAAACTTAATATATCTTTAGTAAAAATTGAGTGTCTGATCAACGATAATTAAATAGTATAAACTCTATGAATTAGCAGCGTCTGAAACAGGGATCGGTCATGCATACAACATCAGAAAAAACTGCAAAACAGAAAATGATATTAGCTAAGGCAGTTTTAGCTGCTGCTGAACGACTTGGTCTTGCACAGGATCAACTAGCCTTAATACTCAGTATAGATTCGGTGAAAACTTTAACCTCTCTTGAATTAGATCCCACTTCAAAACAGGGAGAAATCGCCCTCACTTTAATCCGTATTACCACATCACTAGATGCTCTGGCGGGTGGAGATACTACCTGGATGCAGCATTTCATGAAGTCATCAAATAAATTAACTAATGGCATTCCGGTAGAACAGATTCAAAATGCTCAGGGATTGTTCTCTGTTTTACAATTGCTAGAGGGTCTTCGAGCAAAACTTTAAAGAAATTAATGCATATAAATAATTTTGTATAATATTTTGAAAATTAATTGATTTATTATATTGTAATTCTTTAATTTAAGATTTGATATTAGGACAGTAATAGCTGTGTTTTAGGAAAAATCAGTGAATAATAAGTTAAAAGAAATTGCAGTTAGATTACAGCAAATTTTAGACCAAATCACATTATTACAAAATGAATATCAAAGCCTTTATCAAGAAAAAGAAAAACTTATATCGCTTGAAGAAAAAAATAAGAATTATTTATCAGCAGAAGAAAGACTTTTATTATTTTCTCAAAGGTTTATTGGACGAACTGATACCTTTGCTTATCGTTGGGAAAATAGCAGTGGAAAATCTGGTTATTCTGTTGCTTGTGCAAATGAGTGGAAACATGGCATTTGTTACAAACCTCAAATTAAATGTTCAGACTGTAAAAGCCGTCAACTATTACCCATCACACAAGAAGTTCTTTATTCTCATTTAACTGGACAGAAAGTTATAGGCATTTACCCACTATTAGCAACAGATCAATGTAGGTTACTCGCAGTAGATTTTGATAAATCAGATTGGAAAAATTGTGTAACTGCATTTTCTGAAGCGTGCTTATCTTTAAATATACCATTTTTGGTTGAGCGCTCTCGTTCAGGTAATGGCGCACATGTTTGGATATTTTTCTCTGAACCAATTGCAGCTAAGCAAGCTCGCTTAATGGGTGCAGGTATTCTAGATAAGGCCATGGAACTTTATCCAGCTCTAGATTTTGAATCTTATGATCGTATGTTTCCAAATCAAGATCACATGCCAGCAGGCGGATTTGGAAATTTAATAGCATTACCCTTACAAAAGCACGCAAGAGCGCTAGGAAATAGTACCTTTATTGACAGTAACTTTAATGCCTTTACTGACCCATGGACTGTTTTACAACAAACTGAATTAATGAGTTCTTCTGAAGTTAATAATATTGTGAATGAACTAGGCTACAATTTCATCGAACAGAATCAAACAGATGTTGACCATGAGGCTCCATGGGTAAAAAATATTCCTAAAAAAAATCAAAAGATCGCGGGATGTCCAGACGCTATTGAATTGGTATTCGCAAATATGATTCACATTCCAATTCAGACATTACCCTCTCAATTGATAGCTCAATTAAAAAGATTAGCCACTTTCTCCAACCCTCGTTTTTTTAAAGCACAAGCAATGCGTTTTTCAACGACAGGAATTCCAAGACACATATGCTGTGCCCGCCTTGAAGGACAATATCTCAGTTTACCACGAGGATGCCTAACAGATATAATTCACTTGCTTAATCAACAAGATACTAAAATAAAACTAAAAGATCAACGTACTAAAGGCAACATATTAGTCAATATAAATCTACTTACCGAATTATCCTCTGAACAGGAAATGGCATGTAAAAAAATCCTTGAACACGATGTTGGAGTTCTACATGCACCAACGGCTTTTGGAAAAACTGTTACTGCAATCTCTATCATTGCCAAACGCCAAACAAATACACTCATTATTGTTCATAACAAAGAACTTGTTTCTCAATGGAAAGAACGATTACATTCATTTTTAGCCGATGTCGAAATTGGTACAATACAAGGTGGAAAAGCCAAACCATCTAATCAAATTGACATTGCAACATATCAAAGTCTAATCAACCGTGTAAATAATTCAATCAAACCTATCGCCTTTAATTACGGACAAATTATCGTAGATGAATGCCACCATTTATCCGCACCAAGCTATGAATTTCTTCTCAGTGAAGTCAGTCCCTACTACATTCTCGGGTTAACTGCTACACCAGAACGTCAAGATGGGCATCAACCCATTATTTTCATGCAAGCTGGTTCTATTGTATACAAAGCGAAATCCAACAATCACACCCAGCTTAAAAAATTATTAATAAAAGTAAATTATGAAGGTGAATTCCCAGAAATTTTCTTTGGTACCGAAAATAAACCACATATTTCAAAGCTGATGCAACATCTTACTGAAGATACAGAACGTAATAATGCCATTATTAAAGATGTCTCTCATTGTATTCAAAATGGTCAGATCCCGTTAATTTTAACTGAACGTAGAAAACATGCCGAAAATCTTAGAAATAAGTTGAATGATTTAGGGTATAAAACATCTATTTTACAGGGAGGTATGAGCCATACAAAAAACATAAAAGAAAAACAAAATTTAGATGATGCTCATGTTGTGATTGCCACGGGAAAATACATTGGTGAAGGTTTTGATCTTCCTCGTTTAGATACCTTGTTCTTGGCATTCCCGATTTCATGGAAAGGCACTTTGGCTCAATATGTTGGGCGTATTCATAGATCAAATGAAGGTAAATTTGAAGTTCAGGTATATGATTATGTTGATGTTAACCATCCGATATTTGTCAAAATGTTTCAGAGAAGGAGTAAAAGTTATAAAGCTCTAGGCTATATTGTAGAACAATCACACAATAATATCGTTTTATAATTTTAGATCTATTGACACTACCCCAATTTTCAATCCATAAGATAATTAAACGTAAAGCCGCTTTTAAAATTCTAAATGTGTGGGTCTCCTTGGCATCAAAATAACTGGCCATCACAAAGGATGCGGGTCCGAATGCAAATTTTAACTGTATTTTCAGAGTCATTTCAGATCACTACGTAGCTAAGGCTGTTTTGCAGATCGAAATGATAAAATTATAAATTGCTTTTCAAGAAAAAAGAAACTAATATGTTTCTTATAACACTAAAAAGCAATAAATGTGTCTACAATGAATGAGTCTTTACTTCAGCAAATCAAAAAAAGACGAACCCAATTGGGCTTAAAGCAAGTTGATATGCAATCCCGTACAGGCATTTCAAGACAGCAATACCAAAAGCTGGAAAGTCAGGGCAACCCTCGATTAGAGACCTTAGAAATTATCGCGGCAGGATTAAATGCTCAACTGATGCTCATCCCTGATGATAAGGTTCATTTGATTAGACAATTATTGAATGATGAAATTAAAGTCACTATTGAAGATCAGGATGACTTAATGACTAACCCATGGAAGGGTCTTCTCGGAGGAGAGGAACCATGAATACTGTTGCCGTCCTGAAATTAACATTACATCACGCTGTCGTTGGATACTTGGCAGGATTTCAGAGCGGAAAAAATATTCTGGTTTTTACGGATTCTTTCCGATTTGATCAGCAACGCCAGACCTTGAGCTTGCTGACTTCCCCCTTGTATCCTCAAGCAGATAAGATTTTAGAAAAGACCTATGTTACACATCAGCGCTTACACCCCTTGCTATCAAACTTGCTACCAGAAGGCGCATTACGCGAACTCATTGCACAAAGCCTTAAAGTACATATAGACAATGAATTTCAGTTATTGGCAGCTTTAGGTCATGACTTACCTGGAGCACTCATTGCGACCCCATTAGATCCAGAAGAAATTCCAGATGAAATAAAATTCAAACTGCAGATCTCGAATCCAGATCAGATTTTAAAGCAAGAGATTCGAACAGATAATAAGTTTTCCTTGGCTGGCGTCCAAATGAAGTTTTCCATGAAAGCCAAAGATGGGCGTTTTACATTAGCACAGGCAATAGAATCCAGTCTATTAGGGGATTGGATTATCAAAACTCCTTCTTCCAGACATGGTTTTGTTCCACTAAATGAATATTCTATGATGAGCCTTGCCAAAACAGTCGGCATAGATGTCCCTGAGATTCGCTTGGTGGATATGGCACTCTTACAAGACCTGCCACCATTAAATTTACCCCAAGAGCAATATGCTTTCGCAATCAAAAGATTTGATAGACAGAGTACTGCTGATACTATAGAGCTTATTCACATCGAAGACTTTGCTCAGATCTTCGGCGCATATCCACATCAGAAATACAGCACCACAAATTATGAGCAGATAGGAAAGATCATTTATCAATTTTCAGATAACAAAATTCTTGATATTCAGCAATTTGCCAGCCGCTTACTCGTCAATATTTTGCTCGCCAATGGAGATGCGCACTTAAAAAACTGGAGTATGATTTATCATGATAAAAGTGCACCCAGATTATCTCCCGCATACGATATATTAATGACCAGTGTATATATTGAAAATGAGCGTCATTTCGCATTAAATCTTGCCAAAAATAAAGATTGGTATTTAGCTGAGATGAAACACTTTGAACAATGGGCTGAAAAAGTCGGTGTTCCATGGCGTGTTATTGAAAAACAACTTCACGCGATCATGGACAAAGCACGGTCAGTATGGCCAGTGCTATTACTAGACTTACCTATGATTTCTGTTCATAAAGAAAAATTAAGAGAACATTGGAAAAAATTGCATCCAGACTTTCAGATACTTACAGATGATTAGGGTAATCTGAAACCAAACTAAATTTTCTCAAACAAGTTCATCACGTCATTTTCCGTCAGTTTCGCTTCGCCCTCATGATCGGTACTTAGAATAGACTGTGCCAGTTCTGCTTTATTTTGCTGTAAGGCAAGAATTTTTTCTTCTATGCTTTTATTGGTAATCAGCTTATACACAAATACTGGCTTGTCCTGTCCAATCCGCCATGCACGATCTGAAGCTTGATCTTCAGCAGCAGGGTTCCACCATGGATCATAGTGAATGACCGTATCTGCGGCAGTTAGATTCAGACCGACCCCTCCTGCTTTCAGACTGATTAAAAATACTGGCACTTGTCCAGACTGAAATGCTGTAATGACTTCATCTCGCTTTTTGGTCTTTCCAGTCAGCTTCACATAGCCAATTTCTGCGTGATGGAGCTGTTGCTCAATCAGTTCCAACATTGAGGTAAACTGAGAGAAGATCAGAATTTTTCGCCCCTCCTCCACCATTGGAACGACCATATCCATCAACTGTTCAAGTTTGGCAGAGTGTGCCTGCCCGGTTTTCACTGAATCCAGCTTTAGTAAGCTAGGATGGCAGCACACCTGACGTAGCTTCAGTAAGGCATCTAAAATTTGAATTTGACTACGTTTAAAGCCTTTTTCTGCCACAATTTTCTGAATATTTTCCTGCATCGTGGCACGAACAGCCTCATATAACTTGGATTGCTGGTCATTCATATCAATATTGACTTCAATCGTAGTTTTTTCTGGCAATTCTTTGGCTACGTCAGTTTTCAAGCGACGTAAAATGAAGGGCTTAATCCGGTTGACCAGCTTTTGCCTTAACTGCTGATCACCGCGTTTTTCAATCGGATGACGGTACTTTTTATTAAAAATTTCTTGTGAATATAAAAATCCTGGCATCAGGAAATAAAATAGTGCCCACAGTTCACCCAAATGATTTTCCATCGGGGTACCTGTTAGACACAAACGATGTCGTGCTTTTAATTGGCGTACTACCTGTGCAGCTTTGGCACGCGGATTTTTGATATTCTGCGCCTCATCCAAAATGAGTTGATGATATTCATATTGCTTTAGTTGTTCTTCATCTCTCGCTAGAAGCGGATAGGTGGTTAACACAATATCATAGTGCGGAATCTGCTCAAAATTCTGATGGCGGTCGGGCCCCTGTAGCAGCAATACCTTGAGCTCAGGGGTAAATTTCTCCGCTTCTTTGAACCAGTTATGCATCAGCGATGTGGGTGCAACAATTAAGGCGGGACTGTCCTGCAAATATCCAGCCTGCTTTTCCATGAGTAAATGGGCTAAAGTTTGTGCTGTTTTCCCCAAGCCCATATCATCTGCCAGAATCCCGCCATGCTGGGTTTCCCTTAAAAACTGTAACCAGCCTAAGCCCTGCTGCTGGTATGGACGCAACTCCCCCTGAAAACCTTGTGGTGTCGGCAGTTGTTGCTGATAGCCTTGTTTGAATTTCTGTACAAATTGCTGCAGGCGATCACTGACCTGCCATGTCATCCCAAGATTATGCTGCAATTCTAATAATTGACTCGCATCATAGCGATCAATACTACGCTCTTCTTGCTGTAAAATGCTCTGCAGATGTAACAATACCGGCTTAATATCCCTAGCGGATAGAGCCAAATCAGGTTGATCAACTGCAGTTTTCACGGTGAAAATTTGACTGTCATGCAGATGACTAAAAATCCGTGGATCAAGTAAATCAGGATTTACTCGCACCAAAGCTACGAGCGCATCAAGCAAATTATAAGAATTACCTGCACTGTCTTGAACCGTCGCCCCGATATTGAACCAGTCCTGCTGACCTTCAGATTCAGTGATAGAAATATTTAAATTTTCGACATATTGCAGGTTAAAGGGGCTGTTTTCCAGATGCTCTATCTGCCAGCCCATCAACTCAATTTGATTGATGGGCATGAGCTGTTTGATCCAGTCTCCATAGAAAGCAAAAACCATAGAATCAAGACGTTGTTTATCCAGTTTTAATTGCTGGTCATAACTAAGATCTTTCACCCACTTCAGTGATTCGACCAATAGCTGTAAACGCTGGATTGACTGTTGTTCCTGAACTAAGTCCCGAAGCTGTCGCACCATTTTGCCATGCTGTTCACCAATAAAACTGTCACCTGATGTACCTGCTTTAATTCGCCCACCTGCATAGGAGAATTCAATTTCAGCACAAACAGACTCTTCCCATTTCCAATCAAATTTATCTGAAACACCGAAGCGTAAAATTGGCTGGGGACTACCCTCAAAGACATCAATATGCTGAATAAACTCGGGTTGAGGCAGATTTTTCACATCTGAATATTGATGAGTCAGTTTCTCAAACTCTGGCAAGAGCTTAGCTGGAAGATCAGGCATCTGTAAAAAATGGTACAGAAGATTTGCCGTATATTCACCATATAACTGGCCCACCGTGTTCTGTTGAATATCCACATAACATGGTGGATGGCTCGCGAGAATCTGAATATGAGGATTTGATTTTAAATCGAGTCGAATATCACCATTGACCAATTCAATGTTTAAATGCTCTGTCTGTTTGTTTACACCTTGTTGCCAGATCAGTTCGATGTGATAGCCTTGTTCTGACCATTGAAGTGCAGTATGGCTCTTTTTTTTCCAGTACACATCGCCACTTTGAATAAAAGATTTGAAATGCTCCAATAAAATGCTTGAGATATCAAGATTGCTTTGATAAAAGCGTTCGTCGCTGTTTATTTTGGCGTAATAATAAATCTGGTTAAATAATTGTCGTTTTTGTTCAGGTAAAGTCAGATGCTTTCTGGTGATATTTTCATATTGGGTATAATAACTTTCCCCTGCAATTGAGCCGTTCTTATTGCGTCTGGCTTTCTGAACATCAACTGTCAATTTCTTTAAGCTGACCGACTGATCTAGCAGGTAAATTAAATAATTGTTTGTTTTGACAGATTGCTCTGGTTCAGTCTGTTGCAAATACCGTTTAAAATCATTCAACCAGCGCTGCGCCTGATCATCCCCCCATCGGCGTTTTGCGATTCCCTGCGGAGATTGAGATTCAGCATAACGCTGTTGAAATTCCTGACGATATTCTTGAAAGAATAACCGCGCTAAAGCAGCAGCATGTTTACAGTTATATCCAACTGGACAAGTGCAGTCATCATCGATTAAACGGTCTTTTTTAAGATTATAGGTAATCGCGGTATCGTAATAATCTGTCCCTTCAATTTGAGCATACATCGTGACATCATCATTTTCCTCAAAGAACTCAATCGTTTCCCTATCAATGTGTTTAGCATAGCTCAGACTGCGATGAAGAGTTGGATTACTAAAGTGAGATAGAAAATTGATCAATGAGGACATAATTACCAGACACCAAAATGTTTATACAATTATAACGGACAAAGCTGTCATTTCAGAACAGTAGCCGAACTGCTCAACCTGAGCACAGATTCGACTCACTCAATAGGAATATTGTGAATAAAGACAATCAAATTCGAGAAGTTAAACAGTTCATTGAGATCGAAAATATCCTGATAGAAAGTGATCATTTCTTCACAACAGTTAATTTTAAACCAAATGGGGTCAAAAGTTTTAGCATTGTTTCTATGTGTGATTCATAGAGATCATTTCAATTTAGCGATCTCTAGATCCATCTTGTAATTGGCATGTTGAATCCGTTCATTTGAGGGGTCGTATTGCTTCTGGACTTCATCTAAGAAAGGAGTTTCTTCACATAATTCAAAGTACCTTTCCATCGGTGTTTTACCTTTCAAAGCCGAATGTGGTCTCATCCAGTTATAGTAATGCTGCCATTCGGCTAGCTTGTCTTGGATATCCTCAGAATCGATATCTACAGTAGCGTAGAACTCAGATTTATCAGTTTTTTGTGAACGCTCTACCTTGCCATTCAGATGAGGTGAACCTGGTTTATTTGGCCTAAATTTGATTCCATGCTGCATCATTTTTTTCTGTACTTTTTCAGCAAAGAATTCCCGCCCACGATCGGTCTGTATTCGCTGTATGGGAAAAGGCATTTCTTCAATTACGCAGTCTAAAAAGTCGAGAGTATTCGCTGCTGTTCGGCGTTTATATATCCTTAAAACGCGATATCGTGTGCAGTCATCGATAGATGTGTACTGATATAGTCCTGGACCCAGTTTACAGGTATCCATTTGAATTCTATCGCCTGGTAATGGGCGTTCATAACGAATGAAATCTGCTTTACGACGGAATTTTTTAATCGGTTTGACTTGATGGGTGGATAGTACTTTATGGATAGTCGCTAAGGACAACGAGACTCCGTGCAGCCTCATCAATTCTGTTTGCAAACGTCGAGCACCAAAATTTCTAGCTGAGCGCATTTCTAATATTAAGGCTTCTAGCTCAGCATTGATTTTAGTATTTGGCGATTTTAAGGGACGTCTACTCTGGCTACTTAATCCATCAATACCTTGCTCAGAATATCGTTTCCACCACTTGCGTAACGTTGGTCTAGAAATGCCACATCTCCGACAAACTAGGCCAGCATCATTAGTCTCTTCAAATAATTTAACTCATACGAGTCTTTGTTGAATTTCTCTGTTCATAGACACCCATTATATTGAAATAATGTCTATGAATAAAATACTTAAATAAAAATTCTCCGACAAACTCAGTACGGTTAATTTTTATCCAAATGAGTTTTCAAAATTATGCTTCATCCATAATCCATTCTTTAAAAAGAGCATCCTCGATTTCATAAGTACCATTTTCTGGTTTAAAAATAATTTGTTTTTTTGATAAAGAACGTAGGGCCGATTGAATACTTGATACCGCAATGTTATCTACACCAATGGAATCAGCCAGATGTTGTCTAAATTGACTACTATAAAGTTCAACTTGTGATTCCGCTATGGCTTTTAAAATTAGCTGTTCTAATAACTTAAACTCTCCCCATAATCCCGAAAAGTCACGATGCCCCATTGTATCGGCTATAAGCTGTTCCTTGGCAAAATCTATAGCCAGCATTGGGTTTAAGGCTAAACGCTCCACTAATGATCTTGCTAGTTGAGGACTTTGCTTCATATCTAAAAAAGCGTGCCATAAAATTTCTTTATTCAAACTACGTCCTGTTGTCTGATTAAATACATCTGCCAGATGATCTGTAAATGCTTTTGTTAGATTTGGAAAAGGTAAATTCTGTCCATAATGAAAAAAGGGAGCACTACTCACAGAAAACATTTGTCTCAGGCCTTCTCGACTTGAACCAGTAAAAACTACCTTTATTGTTTCTTTATGCATATCTAAAGCGGTACGTAAACTGGCAATCGTGGTTTTATATTTTGAACTAGCTAAAGCCTGAATCTCATCAAGTAACAGTAAAATAGGTTTCCCCTGCTGAGCCAGTTTAGTAATGCTAGACAAAATACTGGAATTCACTTGTCCTTGTAGAAGTGTCACTTCAGCTTTTACCCCTGCCACCTCTGTACTTAAAGAACCAATATTTTTAATCCAATGTGTGGCTTTCCCCATTAAGCCATTTTGTTTTGAAAACTCATCAAGAGCTTTTACAAACTGCCCTTCACTATGCAGGCCTGCATCTAAAAAACTGAAATAAAAAACGCGCCATCCAAGCTGTTCTGCTAGGGGCGTAATATCTTTTCGTAAAAATTCAGTTTTTCCCATCCGGCGTGGGGCAAAAAAAGTCAGAGAACTAGCTAGTCCAGTCTCAAACATGCCTAAAATTTGTTTCGCCAGTTCGGTACGTGGAAAGTGCCAAGGGTCATTGGAGATGGTCATCATTTTAATTACTCGGCAATGATTTATTTATTACCATAGATTGTATTAGATTCCATTAGATTGTAAATGTCTAATTAGATTTCTTTAATCTAATAGGATCTAATCAGGCCAATAAAGCACCTTCTTACCGATCAACTGTTTATTTTATAACTCCATTATTTTGTGGTTTAATAGACATATATGGACATAAGACCCGATATTATGGATTTAAAATTCAGAAAACCTGAAGAAGTTGTTGGATTATTATGTGAGAGGCTTCGTAAAGAACGACTTTATCTGGAAATGACTCAGGCAGATGTTGCTGCACGTGCTGGTATTGGTGTGAATACAGTATCCAATCTGGAAGCAGGTCGAAATGTTTCATTTGAAAATTTAGTACGCGTTGCCATGGTCCTAGGCCGATTACAAGAATTAGAGGAACTCTTCAAACCTAATTTAAACAGTGTAGATGATATTCTTCGCTATGAGAGCAATACGGCTCGCCAACGTATCAAAAGGAAATAAATCCATGCTCAAAAAACTTAATGTTTACTACAATGGATGGGGTGAATATTGGCTTTAGGGTACACTGGTCTCCTCAACAGCAATCACAGGTCGACCATTAATTGCCTTTGAATACAGTGCTGAAGCGATCCGTAAAGGTTTAGAGCTTTCCTCTTACCTACTTCCATTAAAAGGTGACCCATTAAGAAAAAACTTTCCTACACAGCAAATGGGATTACCAAGTCATATATATGATGCATCACCCGATGGCTGGGTGTGCTCCAGAATTTTGGTGGCTATTCAGTCCATCATTACTTACATTCCAACTCTCTAGTTTTCCAACTAGCCCAGGTTATAATAATGGCCACCCAAAATACGATTGATCTATTATGAACAACTCCAATGACCCTTTACACGGCAAAAAACTTGCTGACATTTTGGATGAATTATTGGATTACTACGGTGGCTTTGAAGGTTTAAGTCGTAAAATTGAAATTAGATGTTTTTGCATAGACCCAAGTGTTAAATCATCATTGCGATTCTTGCGTACCACACCATGGGCACGTGAAAAAGTAGAAAGCTTATATTTGTACGTCTTACGCCAAAAGGCAAAACAGAAACCGTAGCCCCAGGCAACACCCCCTCTCATTATAAAATTATACCAGTCAGTAAAACACCTTTAGATTAAGCATGTGTATGTTGGTTATTATTGTTGATTATCACAATAAATTAGTGACCAAAAATCAAAGTACCCCACCCTACCTTAAATTACACCACACAAAATAAAAACTCTATATAACTGTTATATATAGAGTTTATTAAAATACCAATTATGTTATTTAGTGTATTTTATGTCGGTGACTCTTGCCAAGGTTGGTTTTTTTCAAAAGGAAGCTTTGTTTACCCAAATTATTTAGATAAGAATCTCTTTTTCCAAAGGAAAGTTGGCAAAGCCTTAGTAATGTGAGTAATTAAATCGCTTACTCTTTCTCTAGTTTGACCAGGCAATCCGATGTAATATCTGCAATGGTTCTTGCACCAGTCAATGTCATTGCCACACGCATTTCTTTCTCAATCAAATCTAGTAAATTACTTACCCCAGAACCGCCGGCAGCACCAAGTGCGTATACAAATGCACGACCAAGCATACAAATATCTGCACCCATAGCCAACATACGTACCACATCAAGACCGTTACGAATCCCTGAATCTGCTAAAATTTTGATGTCACCTTTGACCGCACTTGCAATTGAAGGAAGCGCACGAGCAGAAGACAAAACACCATCAAGCTGACGACCACCGTGATTGGAGACCACAATTCCATCTGCTCCGAAACGTACCGCATCCTTGGCATCCTCAGGATCTAAAATCCCCTTAATAACCATGGGACCCTCCCAATAATCACGAATCCACTCAAGATCTTTCCAAGAAATTGAAGGGTCAAAGTTATTTCCCAGCCAACCGATATAATCTTCCAGACCTGTCGGCTTACCTAAATATTTCGAAATGTTACCCAAATCATGCGGACGACCCAATAAACCGACATTCCAAGCCCAGTGTGGGTGCATACACGATTGCATATAACGACGTATTGCAGCATTTTTACCACTCATTCCTGAATGTGCATCACGATAACGCGCACCTGGAACAGGCATATCGACTGTGAATACTAAGGTAGAACAGCCTGCGGCTTTAGCACGTTCCAAGGCATTTTTCATAAAACCACGGTCACGTAGTACATACAGTTGAAACCACATCGGACGTTGAATCGCAGGTGCCACTTCTTCAATTGGACAAACTGAAACTGTTGATAAGGTAAATGGAATGCCCTTTTTATCTGCGGCAACCGCGGCTTGAACTTCACCACGACGCGCATACATACCCGTTAGACCTACAGGTGACAATGCCACTGGCAACGCCAAATTTTCACCAAACAATTGCGTTTCTAAGCTCAGCTCAGACATGTCATTTAACACACGTTGACGTAAAGCGATTTTTGATAAATCGTCTACATTACGCTTTAAAGTATATTCCGCATAGGCACCACCATCGATGTATTCAAATAAAAATGGCGGTAAACGACGTTTCGCAGCTTCACGATAGTCATTTGCAGAAGAAATAATCATAACTTATGTCCTATTTAATCGACTCGAACGTTGACGACGAGCTTCTTCTTCATCGATCATACGTACGCGTTGAACAACAAATTCAATATGCCCACAAGCTGCCTTACGTGCAGTCTCTGAGTCTTGACGTTCAATTGCGTCCATCACCTCAAAATGCTGGTCATGCAATTGTTCAAAATGTTGTGGTGTGGTGTAAACTTTACGTCGCCCTAACATCACGTTGTCTTGCAATAAATCAAACAAACTACGCATCATTTGGATCAGCACTAGATTGTGGGATGCTTCTGCAATCGCCAGATGAAACTTCGCATCCGCTATTGCTGCGTGGGCATCATCACCTAAAGCCTGAAAATGGCTAATCTGCTCAAAACATTGACGAATATTGATCAAATCACTGGGTGTGGCACGTTGTGCGGCATACCATGCTGTACCACCTTCAAGCACCATACGAGCTTCTTGTACATCAAAACGATATTCAGGATCCTGATCCATCAAACCGGATAATGGCTCAACGATTTGATACTGTGACCAATGTGCAGGCAACTGCTTTAAATAGGTGCCTGCACCCGCTTTGCTCTGAATAATCCCTGCGGTAATCAGTTGTTGAATCGCCTCACGTAAAGAGCTACGAGACACACCTAACTGTTCACAGAGTTGGCGTTCAGCAGGCAATCGCTCTCCGACTTGCACATTATTTTTTTCAATCAATAGACGTAAACGCTGTACCACTTTGTCGGAGACTTTCATTTTTTTCCTTGACCCGTTTACGGAATCATCCACGGGAAAACATAAGCTTGTAAGGTCACAATAATACCAATCATCACCGTAAAGATAATGCTGTGTTTTACTGTAAATCTAAATAAATCAGATTCTTTACCAACTAAACCCACTGCTGCACAAGCAATCGCGATTGATTGAGGGGAAATCATCTTACCTGTTACTCCACCACTGGTATTGGCAGCAACTAACAAGACTTCAGGCACACCGATTTGCTGTGCTGTAGTTGCTTGTAACGCTGAAAACAATGCGTTAGCTGAAGTATCTGAACCTGTAAGAAACACTCCAACCCAACCCAAGAATGGTGAGAAGAAGGTGAAAGCCTGACCCGTATGTGCCAGTGCTAAAGCAAGCGTTGCTGACAGACCTGAATAGTTTGCAATGAACGCAAAAGCCAGTACCATACCAATCGAATAAATTGGGGTTTTTAGTTCATTCACGGTTTCAAAGAATGTCGAAACTGCCTCTTTAGGTTTCATGTTTAAATAAATAATCGTGATCAATGCCGCCAATATAATCGCCGTACCCGTTGCTGATAACCAATCAAACTTATAAATCGCATCATAATCTTTAATTTCAGGCACGACAGGTGGTAGCTTTTGAATCAATTGATGCAAATACGGCACTTTAATTGAAACTACTAAATCACTTAATGGGCCGTCCTTAACAAATAAATCTTTAAAAGGTTTGATGCTCCAGATCGTCACCATTGCTGTAAGTATCAGAAATGGAGACCAGGCTTTGGCTATCTGTGCCACACTATATTGTTTACGAGCTTGCTTGATAATAGTTTCATCTACCTGTATATTTTTATCCTCAAAAAGAAAAATATGTTTTGGTTTCCAATACTTAAGTAAGATAGTTAAACTGATTAATGATGCAATTGCAGCAGTGATATCGGGTAACTCAGGCCCAACAAAATTTGATGTTAGATATTGCGCTAAAGAAAAAGATAAGCTGGCAACTAAAATAGCAGGCCAAGTTTCTTTAACCCCACGCCAACCATCCATGATTGCCATGATCCAGATCAATACAATTGGCACCATAAAGGGTAACTGACGACCAACCATTTGACTGATTTCCATGGTGTCAACACCTGAAACCTGCCCAGCGACAATGATCGGAATTCCCATTGCACCAAAAGCAACAGGTGCAGTATTAACTATCAGGCATAGCCCAGCCGCATATAAAGGCTTAAAGCCGAGTCCCACCAACAGTGCCGCAGTAATTGCGACGGGCGCACCAAAACCTGCCGCACCTTCTAAAAACGTACCAAAAGCAAACCCAACTAATAGCATTTGCAAACGTTGATCTTCTGTAATTGACAGAATAGACGAACGAATAACATCAAACTGTCCTGTTTTTACTGAAATCTTATATATAAAAACTGCACCGATAATAATCCATGCAATTGGCCACAGGCCGTAGAAGAATCCATAGACCATTGATGCTAATGCCATTCCAATTGGCATTTTGTATAAAAATAATGAGACCAGAAAGGCTAAAAAAACGGTAATTGTAGCGGCTACACTACCCTTCATGCGAAAAATAGCTAACGCTAAAAAAAAGAAAATAATTGGAACTAGCGCAATAGCACTCGAAATCCAGATATTGCCTATAGGATCATAAATTTGTTGCCACTGTTGAAGCATTGTCTACTCCTTGAAATGCTTAACTACTAGATTGAACAGTTTATTGTACTTAAACACTAAATTGGTATGACCAATTTAGTGTTTAAGAGATAAAATGTGCATTTTGTATTGGCGATATTAGTAATATTAGCCCAAAAACACAATATAAAAGATTTAATTTATTTTTTGGTATGACCAATTTTTATAATCTCTTAAAATTTTATATATTAGATTTCTTTCATAATTCACTTTTTACTCAGCTCAAAATTATAGATTCCCACAATTAAATTAAATCTTAATCCTAGTCTTTTGCCAGGGTTGCGATATCGCTCGGCAAGGATTTTGAAGGTTTTCAAAGTTCCAAATACCTGTTCAATCCCAATTCTTCTTTTATTGATTTCTTGGTTATAAAGTTTTAGCTCGAGATCTGGTTTTTAGTGCTTTTTTGCTTTTAATGGCCATAAACTATTTGGATACAATGTATAAATCCCTTGATAGCCTTTATTTGCAAGAGGCTTTGTTGCACAAACCTACTACTGAAAGCTTCTTGGGGAATATAATTTCTAAATGAAGAGGTCTGCACCCAAGATCTATCGTACAACCAGTTGATCTACCTACAATAAAGCCTTGCTCAGTCAAGGAAATATATCAATTTGGTTTGATTCAGCCATCCAATGGTCGCTCGATTGACTCAACAACTGCCGATGCAAAACTTGGATGAAAATGTACTAGCCCAACAACTTCATTCCACCAATCAAGAGCAGTTGATTGCCTATAAAGTGTCTTTATTTGGCTCTGACGTCAGTGTCGTTCAGCATGTGGTAGCAAAAACCCGAGGTGCACCGAAAGATTTAAGCCACCAAGTAGTTGGCTTTAGTACAAAGCAACAAGGTGAGGCTCAGTTATGTGTTACGTCGTGAGGATATTCAAGTGGTGGTAGCAGAGCGGATGTTCCTACGTGGATAATTGCTCAAAAAGATTTTATAATCGGTATTAATACCAATAATTTTGTCTTTATTGCTATGTTATAGACTTAATCGTTTTGATTATTCGTCGAGAGCTTAAAGCCTTAGATGAAGTTTCAACCTTTTAAGTCAGCCAAATTTATCAGTGAATGATGCTACTCACTATTTAAAAACCTTAGATGCCAAAGTAATGCCTTCCAAGGTACAGTCCTTTGCCCAAAACTCTAAGCACTTAATACATAAACTGCATCAAAATCCGGAAAATGAAAAAGTATTTAGTTCATACGCCGCCCATGAATTGCGTAGTCCTTTAACCGCGATCAAAACTCATATTCAGCTTGCACAACTGATGGCAGAACAACAGGCAAGCTCGCCAAAATTGCAACAGAGCTTGCAGCAGGTACACCTTGGTATCCGCCGATGTACCCAGCTACTGGAACAGCTTCTAGCACTTTCCTCTACCGATCAAGTACTGAGTGATATCTAGTACAGTATTGAAATTGCACGGCTCCTGACTCAGGTGATTGCCGATTTACAGTCGCTTTATCCGGAAATTGAACCCAGTTTAACAATTGACTGACCGAGCCTGACCCGAATTGCCCTACCCGATTTTGAACTAGATACCGTCTTTAAAAACCTACTTAACAATGCTCTATTGCATGCACAGGCAAACACCATTTCAATTGCTATGCTGCATGTGTGCTGATCATTCATAATGATAATCAAAGGTTGAAGATATGCATACTTGGGACAGCGTTTCTGGCATAAATCTCCCTAGCAAAATGGGCATGGGCTAGACTTATATTTGATGAAAATGGTGTTAAACAAATATGGCTATCAGATTCAATTTACAGTGGCGCAACCTCAATATTTAAGCATTCACATCAGCCTCGCTGCAAGCGGATCACTTACTTATGAGAAGACAGGGCTAAATTTAAAGCTGGAATATCAACCCATGTCGTATCAGCAAAATCACGCTGCAAATACTGTTTTAAATAAGCAATGGTATCTTCAGCGATCAAGGGATCTTTGGAGTTATCTGTATGATTAAAAGCAATGGCATATAATTGAACCCCGCGGAGTTTTAACAACTCAAGACTCAGCAAGGTATGATTAATACTACCCAAACGCCCTGAAGTGACCAGAATCACCGGATAATTATGTGTCTGAATATAATCAATAGTTAGGAACTCTTCGGTTAAGGGCACCATTAGACCACCTGCACCTTCCAGCAAAATACAGTCATAGCCCGCAGCCAGCTGTTCGGTGGCCTGCTGAATCTGTTCAAAATTAATGGCTCGCCCATCTAGACGCGCAGCAAGATGCGGTGAAGCCGGATACGTAAAAATTTCCGGCATGGTCAGTTTTTGCTGGTCTTCCGGTAACAGTCCACAACCCATAATTGCACGATGCTGTTCGATATCTTCTGATATATCGACATTTCCGGTCTGGATCAGCTTTTGGGTTATAGTACGAATACCCTGCTCATTCCAAATTTTGGCCAAGAAACCAGTAGTAAAGGTTTTACCAATTGCGGTATCAATGCCGCTGACAAAATAAATCTGTGCGCTCATGCTGTCTTCCGTGCAATGACATAAACCGGATGATAGGTCAGTGCATACTGTTTGCTTTCAGGATCTTGGAATTGTTGATAGCCGGTATAAAAATCCTGTAAGGACGATTTTGTCCACCGAAACCCCTGTGCCGTCGCCTGTACACCAGTGGCTTTGATATGCTGTAACACCTGTTTCGGATGCTCAAAATATAAGGTCATCTGTTTTTCTATCTGCAGCAGAATGTCAAAGCCTAAGGATTGGAGCAGTTCACAGACCTTTGCTAAAGGCAGATAATCCAAGCCCTGTCCGGTCAGTGCCTTAATTTCCTTTAAATTATTGTCAGTATAACTGGCAAAACACAGATGCCCAGAGGGATTTAAGGCCTGCGCAATGTTGAGCAATAATGCTTTTAAATCCGAGATCCATTGCAATGCAGAACAAGACAACACCATGTCCAGAGACTGAGGCAGTGGCAAGGTTTCAATATTACCAATCTCCCACAAAAGCCGATTAGATTCCGGGAAGTGCTGCTTCACTTCGACATATAGGTCATTTAAAAATAAATGATCAAAGCTATAATGCTGCATAAAAAGCCGGGTAAACAATCCTGAACCGCAGCCAATTTCCAATACCCGTTGCAAATGTGGTTGTGCCACATGCTGCTGCATGAAATGCATCAACTCTGCAGCTACGGTACTTTGTACCAGCGCATGCTGTTCATAACTGAGATTTGCCTGAGCAAAACGCTGGGCAATCTGTTTGCTGTTCATCGCGGTAAATTCCTCAGCACCTGCAGACATGCGTCCAGCTCATCCGCAGAAATGTTCTGGTTCAGGGAAATTCTGAGTCTGGAGGTGTTGGCAGGAACCGTTGGCGGACGTACTGGCAGCACATAAAACCCCTGCTGTTGCATAATTTCAGTCGCCTGAATGGTGCGTTTTGCCTCACCAATCAGTACCGGCACAATTTGCGAGGTTGACGGACAGTGATATCCCAAGTCTTGAATGCCCTGCTGACAGCGTACAGCCAATGCTGCCAAATGTACTCGTTCTGCCTGAAGCTGCTCTACCTTCTGAAAAATAAATCTAGTCCAGGCCATACATAGTGGCGGCTGGGCGGTACTAAAAATTAAAGGTCGCATGCTATTGATCAGATAGTCACGAATCACTGGCGCACAGACCAGATAACCACCAACTGAAGCCAAAGCCTTGCCAAAGGTACCGACTAGGAAATCAATTTGATCCAATACTTGATACTGTTCTGCGCAGCCCAATCCACGTTCACCGCGCACACCAATTGCATGTGCCTCATCGACATAAAGCATGACTTTTGCAAACTGCTGTTTTAATGCCACCAAAGCAGCTAAATCTGTTTCATCCCCATCCATACTGAAAATTGATTCAGTTACCACAATGATGCGCTGGATAGATTCATCTGACTGATATTTTTCTAAAAACTGAGTCAAATGCTGCAGGTCATTATGGCGGTAACGCACATAGCCAGCTTTAGATAAACGAATCCCGTCGATAATACTGGCATGTACCAGTTTGTCAGCAATGATCATGGTTTTAGCATTACTGAGCGCAGGAAGAATCCCGATATTCATGTGATAACCACTATTAAACAGCAGTACTGAACGTCCAAAAGCCTGTGACATCTGTGCTTCAAGTTGTTCAAAATTGGGAAAGTTTCCTGTCAGTAAACGTGAAGAGCTTGAACTCATATATCGCTCAGACATCGGCGTGAGGTCAAAAAATTCTTCACGTAGCGTTAAGTTGGATGCCAGACCTAAATAGTCATTGGATGCCAGATTCAGCATCTCTTGGCCATTGAGTTGCAATCGTGGCTGGCTAGAAATATTGGACTTAAACTGGCGATATTGCCCTTGCTGTTTCAAGTCATCTAGCTGCTGCTGGAAATGGTCAAGATGGTTCATGCTACTGCCTCTATCTGCTGAATCATCTCCCGCATATGCTTTAATAAAGTTTCAAGTTGCTGTGTTGAAATTACATATGGCGGCATGACATAGACCAGACAGCCAAAAGGACGAATCCAGACGCCACGGCATACACATTCAGCCTGAAAACGCGCCAAATCAATAGTTTGATGTAGCTCAACCACGCCAATTGCGCCGAGGACACGCACATCTTTGACTTGTGCCAAGGATTTTAAATCCAGTAAATATTGTTCTAGTGTCCTTTCAATCTGTTGAATACGCGTCTGCCAGTCTTGAGCCAGTAACAGCTGGGTACTTTTTAATGCGACCGCACAGGCCAACGGATTAGCCATAAAAGTTGGGCCATGCATGAACACACCCGCTTCACCACTTGAAATCGTCTCTGCTACATGGCGAGTGGTTAAGGTCGCTGACAAGGTCATATAACCACCAGTCAATGCCTTACCGATACACATAATGTCTGGTGTGACCTGAGCGTGTTCATAAGCAAATAGTTTTCCAGTGCGGCCAAAACCGGTGGCAATTTCATCTAAAATCAGCAGTACATCGTACTTTTCACACAACAACTTAGCTTGCTTTAAATATTCTGGATGATAGAAACGCATCCCGCCTGCACCTTGCACAATCGGCTCAATGATCATGGCAGCAATCTGTTGATGCTGCTGTACCAGCAGGTGCTCAAGTGGCTGTATATCTTCGGGTTGCCATGCCCCATCAAAACGGCTTTGAGGTGCCGGAACAAATAAACGGTTCGGCAAACTCGAACCAAAAATTTGATGCATACCAGTTACAGGATCACAAACCGACATGGCATTCCAGGTGTCGCCATGATAGCCAGAGCGTGTGGTAACAAAGTTAGTTTTTTGTGGTTGCTGACGTGCATTCCAATATTGCACAGCCATTTTCAACGCCACCTCAACCGCGACCGAGCCGGAATCGGCAAAGAAAATTTTATCCAGTTCAGGCGCCGTGATCTCAAGTAGCAGTTTAGACACATCAATCGCAGGCTGATGAGTCAAACCACCAAACATGATATGTGACATCGACTCTAATTGTTTTGTTACGGCCTGATTGAGTTCAGAATGATTATAACCGTGAATTGTGCACCACCAGGACGACATGCCATCAATCAGCTCGGTACCATCTTCAAGTTCAATGACTGCACCATTTGCAGCTTTAACTTTGTAACATGGCAAGGGTTGTGTCATGGAGGTATAAGGATGCCAAATATGCTGTTGATCAAAAGCGTCCTGCACAGAATTTACCCCAATTATTAAAACTAAAACTGATCTTAGCGCGTTAAATCTGAAAATGAAACGTCAAGAGCTACCAATCTCTTTTTGCTTAAGCCAGATCGGCTAAAAATTTTAAAATTGGCTCAACGAGTAACTTGGCATCAAAAAGGATGGCATCGTGCGTGCCCTGTATTTTTACCAAATTCAGATTTTGGGTTGTTAAAAACACGGATTCTTGACTAACTTTGTAAGGAACCAACATATCATTCTCGGAAAATATAAATAGCATCTTGACTGAATGATTTTTTAAGATATCCACTAGATTTAATTGCTGCAATAGATAAAGATGCTTAACCTGATAGTTTAAATCAATACTATTTAACTGTTGGTGCAATAATTTTGCACGTTCACGCGCTGCTGCGCCAGCTAAAGTGACCAAGGTACAGAAGCGCTGCATCCCGCGTTTTGGATCAGCCAGTATGGAGGATTTAAATTGTGTATATTGTTCAACTGGCATTGCCTGTGGCCATGCTTCGTTGGCCACGAAACAGGGATTTGACATACAGCAAATCACTGGCTTGGCAATTTTCAATTGTTGCTGGATTTCATTAGCCAGCAAAAGTGCCAATTGTCCACCCAAAGACCATCCCATCAAGACATCAAACGAACTCGCCTGCCTGACTTTTTCGGCCAAAATACTTTCTACGTTAGGATCAAAAATATCCCATACTTCAACTTGATGCTGCTGCCGTAACTGTTCTACAAACGGGGTTAAGACCGCTGTTCCTAGCCCCCAACCTGTAATCATCAGTATCTTCATTTTGTCTGTTCCAATAAAAAAGGGACCAATTCAAGTTGAAATGATCCCTGTTTGTTACACGATTAATTAAGCAGGTTGCATCGCATCTACAGCCAATTCTTTAGCTGTTTTCTTGGCAGCTTCAGCTTTTAAGCCTAATTTAGCAAACAAGGCTTTGTCTTTACCTTCACCACTGTTCGGGGCAGTAAGCAATTTATCACCTGAAAATAATGAGTTAGCTCCAGCCATAAATGCCAGTGCCTGATCAGAGTCAGAGAGAGATTCACGACCTGCCGACAAGCGGATATAACTCTTCGGCATAATAATCCGTGCTACCGCAATAGTACGAATCCAGTCAATCACATCCAGTTTTTCAACATCGGCCAGTGGTGTGCCTTCAATAGGAACCAACATATTTATGGGCACCGAACCCGGGTGAATCGGCATAGTCGCTAGTTCAAACAACAAACCGACTCGGTCTTGTACGCCTTCGCCCAAGCCGACAATACCGCCACTACAGACATTAATTCCGGCATCACGTACATGATCAAGCGTATTTAAGCGTTCATCAAAGCTACGTGTACTGATGACATTGGCATAATATTCACGTGAGGTATCAAGGTTGTGGTTGTAATAATCTAGCCCTGCATCTTTCAGACGTTCCGCTTGTGAGGCATTCAGCATTCCTAGAGTCATACAGGTTTCCATGCCCAGTTTCTTGACTTCCTGCACCAGTTCCAGCACATACGGCATATCGCGTTCATGCGGATTACGCCATGCTGCGCCCATGCAGAAACGGGTCGAACCGGAAGCTTTGGCCTGTTTGGCTTCAGCAATCGCCTTTTGTACTTCTACGCGTTTTTCAATTTCCAGATCAGTATCGTAATGTGCAGATTGCGAACAGTATTTACAATCTTCCGGACAACGGCCCGTTTTAATTGAAAGCAGAGTACTGACCTGAACAGTATTCGGTTCAAAGTTTTGGCGATGAATTTGCTGTGCCTGAAACAGTAAATCCATTAAAGGCAAGTCATAAATTTCTTGTATTTCGGCACGTGACCAATCATTACGGATCATCTTGTCTGCATCATCTAAAATTCCATTGAGTAAATCATACGCTGTTTTTTTTATTTTTCTTTAGCGTTTTCTTTCATATTCATTGCCTGCTTAAAATAGCTTTAGTGTATCAAGCTATTTTGAAAGCTTATTTAACTCGAATCCTGCTTAAGCCGATGAGTCCTTAATTTGAATTGTTGGCTTATTTCGATGGGTTAATTGATATCCACATAGTGAGGCGTAAATTCCACGCAGAAATCCATGAAGACTACGTGCTTTACTCGTCAATAAATTGTATTGCCCCTTCAATAAACTGAATAATGTTTCTATCTTATTGCGTTGTCTTAGGTGATATTCATCTGATGCACAAAGTTGAATAGCCTGCATATTCTTTCGATCATAAATAATTAAATCAATACCTTGATCTTTCAATCTAATTTTGGTGGTGTTTCAAAAAGTATGCTGGCATTAAACGAATCCATTATTGATATAAAAGAACACTAAATCAAAGGCTTTGAAATGATTTTCAAGCTTTTTGGAGAAGTTGCAGCTTCTCCTAAAGCCTCGCCTGATTCGATGCCGTAATCGACAATTATTGCCTTCTATACCCACAGTGAAAAATTTACCAATCAACTGTTTGCATTCTTTAAAGGTCGTAACAAAGCTATCCCAATGGTCACTTGATATACATGTATAGCTTACACCTAACTGCTTCAATTTTAATTTAAGTCGTTTTGCAGTGGCTAAATCTCGGTTACCCCATACATAAGCAACAATTTCACCTGTTTCTCGATGATAGGCATAAATTAGCCATTGTTTATTTTGCTTATGACCAACAAAAGTCCAAAACTCATCTACTTCAAGGGTTTCATAATGACTTTGCTGTGCTCGAAGTTGATATTTTGATTGGCTAAGTGTCCGTAGAACTTTACCGATACTTACTCTTTCAATTTCTGCTATATCCCTGACACCACTGCCTCGCACCATGAGGTGTAATATTTTGGTTTTGATACCTGAGTGACAGCCTTGATAACTGAGAGCATGATCACCAATAAATTGACGTCTGCATATTTTACATTGGTAATTTTGCTTACCATCTACTTTTGTGCCATTTTTCTTTATACTGTCACTTAGGCAGGCTGGACACTTGATTTCTAGAGTTATTCGCATTTCTCTATTTTATCAAAATCCAACCTGCTTTTTTTCAGCATACTTTTTGAAACACCACCCTAATTTTTAATTCTTGGCTGATGTAACCTCGATCCCCGTAAAGTTTTGCTTCTACACCAGCAACCAATTGCTCAACCATTTTTATGTCAGCAACATGTCTATTCGATAAAGCAGAACAGGCAATTTCACCAAATTGATTCATCGCAATATGTAATTTACAGCCATAAAACCAGCCCATTGAGCTTCTACCATGTGATGCAATTTGGATTAATGATTTATGACGCTGAATACGTTGATTTTTACAAATTGGCAGAGTTGTTGAATCAATTCATAAATATTGTGTACCTTGGCCTTTCATCAGTGTCACATGTAAAGCGTGTAGAGCTAATTCATGCATACCCAATTGGCTCAAGCCAATGTGAAAGCCCAGCAAGCGGCAAAAAAACCGAATGTTTTTGCTTTTGGCGAATATAGTCTGGATCAAAATGAAAACTGGATTGTCGGAGTTGCCGCACGCTATAACCTGTTTTCCGGGATCGATAAAAACAAGAATATTCAGGCTGCCGAACTCAAACGCTCTGCTACAGAATTACTCACTGCACGCACCCAGCAAGAAATTGAAAATCTGATTTATAAATCTTATAGCGAAGCACTCAGTGCACAGCAAAGTGATGCACTTCTGGCACAAAACTTGAAAGCCGCACAGGAAAATTTACGCATCCAAGAATTGTCTTTTAAAGAAGATATGGGCACCGCCACACAGGTCATCGATGCACAAAATATGCTGAGCGGACTACGAGCTGAAACTGCCTTGAATGCCTACAAATATGTGATGTCACTGGCCACCCTATTACAAAGCCATGGCTCGATTACAGAATTTCCGAACTACATTCAACATACCAATACCCACTATAGATGCTAAAACTCTTCAAATACGAGCAGTTCAGCTCACAACGAATAATGTGAGTGATTCACGAATCCTTGGGGAGTTACTTGATCAAATTCCGTTGGATGAACAGATTGATTCAGTTTATACAGACGAGGCTTATAACACCAAGCAATGCCGTCAAGTCATTGCAGACCGGTAAGCATATGCGGTAGTTCCCTCCAGAAAAAATGCAAAGCCTTAGAAAACTACAAAAGTTCATTCGCAAGAGCGAAATGAATTACTTCGAACCGTTAAATGTTTAGGCAGGACACTATGGAAGAAATGGTCAGGCTATCATCGGCGAAGTTTGGTCAAAACCAAAATGTATTGCATTAAATTATTAGGCGATAAATTAACGGAATTAGGTCGACCTCATACCCAAGTTGTCACTTGAATTCGAGTAACTTAGAAAAGATCTATCTCTGAAGCCTTTATGCAACAAAGTCACTCCAGATTG
The DNA here is from genome assembly GCF_029024105.1 of Acinetobacter lwoffii. Classification (NCBI taxonomy): domain Bacteria; kingdom Pseudomonadati; phylum Pseudomonadota; class Gammaproteobacteria; order Moraxellales; family Moraxellaceae; genus Acinetobacter; species Acinetobacter lwoffii. The sequence goes on from NZ_CP118964.1 coordinate 109,548, forward strand.
AGGATTTGAAAATTTATAGTGCAGTATATAAACAAATTGGTTCAGGAGCACAAAAGTAAGGTAATAACATCTTTTTTTAACAGTGATATTTTATTGTTCCCTACTCCTTACATTAAACTTTTATTTGTAGATTTACCTATCATTAACTCATTTTTCATTTGGATTTCCTATTATATTGAGATTGCTTTAAGAGATATTAAACAATAATATTACTGATAATTATTATCATTTACATTAACTAAAATGTTTTATACCGTTCCTCCATCATTTAAGCTTTCTCTTCTTAGTCTTGCAATTTTAGTGTCCCAGCAAAGTTTTGCCGATGATACTCAGCAATTACCGACGATTACAGTTACAGCGGAATCAGAACAGAGTGAGCTCAGCTCCGAACAGAGTAAGGCTTATATCATCCAAAATTCGTCAACCGCCTCAAAACTGAATATTCCACTCAAGGAAACGCCGCAAACAGTCAATGTCATCACTCGCCAGCAACTGGATGACTTTGCCTTAGATAATACCCGGGAAGTACTGCGTAATGCCCCTGGCATTATTGTCAACAATCAGGAAACGGAACGGAGCTCCTACCTTGCCCGAGGTTTCGAGATTTCGAATGTTTTAGTGGATGGCGTTGGTATTCCACTCGAAGGCTATAATTATAATAATGATAATCCGGACAGTTTTTTGTTTGACCGTATCGAAGTGGTGAAAGGCGCAAATGCCTTAAATAATGGAATTGGCGATCCTGGTGCAACCATTAACATGATTCGCAAACGCCCTACTCAGGAACTTCAGGCAGCCTTGAATGCCAGTTACGGTTCATGGAATACGCAGCGCTATGAAGCAGATATATCCTCTCCTCTCACCCAGGATGGAAAAATCAGAGGCCGTGTATTTGGCTATCAACAGAATGGTGACAGTTATCTGGATCGTTATGAACTGGAAAAAAACGGCATAGGTGCTGTTGTGGAGGCAGATGTAACTGACACAACCCTATTGACCGCAGGCTATACTGAAAGCAATCATAAGCCGAATGGTGTGAATTGGGGTTCTAATCCACTGATCAATACCGAAGGCGAGCAGCTCAGTTACTCACGGAATTATAATTACAGCCCAAGCTGGACCTATTGGGATAGCAATATTAAAAGTTACTTTGCCGAGCTTGAACAAAAACTGGCAGGCGACTGGACAGCCAAACTGACTTATGATGAAAAACGCACACAACGTGATTCAAAACTCTTGTTTCTGTCTGGAAAACCTGGCGCAAATGGCACTTCAGGTATCTTCCTCTACCCAGGCATGTATATTGATGACAATACAGAACAACAAGCCAGCCTGAGTTTTAGCGGCACCTATCCGCTTTGGGGACAACGCCATGAAGCCTCATTGGGCTATGTCTGGGCCAAAAATCGTCTGGATGAATTGGGTTATGCTGGCAGCTTTGTCAATCCGCTGACCACAGATTTAGCCAGCTTTACACCAGAAGAACCAAGCTGGGATCTATCGAAAACCAGTGGGGAAATGCATATCCGGCAGAAGAACCAGAGCCTTTATGCTGCGACCCGACTGCATCTGAATGATGATCTGAAACTGCTTTTAGGTGCGAACTATGTTCAGGCTGAAAGCAGTGGTAGCAGTTATGGGACCGACACCATTTATGATGAAGATAAAGTTTTACCCTATGCCGGTTTGACCTATAACTTTAGCCCTGAATATACAGGTTACCTGAGTTATACCTCGATTTTCCGTCCGCAAACCACCAAAGCAGATGATGGCAGCATTAACAAGCCGATCGAAGGTGAAAGCTATGAAGTCGGAGTCAAAGGTTCTTGGCTAGATGACAAGCTTACCGCCACCATGGCCGTGTTTAGAACGGAGCAAAGTAATTATCCGCTTCGTGATTCTGATGGTATTCCGACTTTACGCAAGACTCAGGTTAGTGACTTGCGTTCCCAAGGCTACGAGTTCGGCTTGGCGGGACAACTGAGCGACCATTTAAACTTAAGCTTTGGTTATACCCAGTTTAGCCTGAAAGATCTGATCAATGGCGGTGATGCGCGTACCTTCAATCCAACCCAGTCTTTTAATCTTTTAACTACCTATCAGGTGCCGCAACTTCCAAAACTGAAACTGGGCCTTGGTGTGCAGTGGCAAGATCAGACCTATCTAGATGTGCCTGAAGCAACCGCCAATGGAGTGATTACCCAGAAAGCTGGAATCATTGAGCAGGATGCTTATGCGCTCGTGAACTTAATGGCCAGCTATGAGCTGAATGAGCATATGACCTTGCAAGCCAATGGTAATAACCTGACCAATGAAAAATATCTGTTCAATTTCCCCAATCAGCAAGGTTTTTATGGTGCACCAGCGAATTACAGCGTTGCCGTGAAATTTAAATACTGATTTTCAAGCTTAGCCTTAATGACATGTTCAGGGCTAAATCATCACTACATACACAAAAATAGGTAAAACAAATGAAAAAAATGATCGCTTTGACCCTTGGACTGTCTATGACACTTTCAGCTCAGGCGCATATGCTTTGGCTAGAACGTGGCACAAATCAGCAGACTCATGCGTTCTTTGGTGAATATAGTGAACAGCTCAAAGAAACGCAGCAAGGTGCCCTCAAGTCTTTCAATCAGGCAAAGGCCGTTCAGGCCAAAAAAACATTTAGTCCTCAAATGCAACAGGATCATTTGCTCTATGCAACCCAAGGCCAGACCGATGTCCAGCTCACTCATGAATTGATCTATGGAGAATCATTGCTGAGCTATCATGCCAAATCCGGCAGACAAAACTTGAAAGCAGAGTCCGAACTGGATATTGTCCCGACCCAGATCAACAGCAATACATTTACGGTACTGTATCAGGGTAAAGCTGCTGCGGATGTTGAAGTCACAGTCTTTTCCCCGCAATTCTGGCTAAAAAAATACACCACCAACGGCCAAGGCCAGATTACGATCGCCACGCCATGGAAAGGTCAATATGTCATTGAAGTTGGCAAAGAAGCAGACAAGGCCGGAAAATTGAATCAGCAGGCCTATAAAAAACAGTATCTGGTAACGACTTTAAGTTTTGTTTATTAAGTTTTTAGATTTTCATCAGTATAGATTTATTCAAGGCCAAATATGATGTCTGTTGTAGTGCAGCCACTCGCCATTTTCTATCGCTTAGGCATGAGCTTTGGGATGGGCTACTTGTGCAGTTATTTGATCGCACTCGATCTGGCTTACTTTCTACAGGCTTTTCTGCCCAAAGCAGAATCCGTCTATTTGGCCGCCGTTATTGCCCTGATTTTTTATGTCTGTTTTGTGATTGGCATCTTCTGTATCCAGAGTTTAAAAAAGCTTTCGGTCTATAGCCTGCTTCCTTTCCTTAGCTTATTTACCATCTCCCGCTTCATAGGTTAAACCATGCATAAATCTGTCCGTCAATCCATGGCATGGCTACATTCATGGTTAGGTTTAAGTTTTGGCTGGCTGCTCTTCGCGATCTTTTTAACAGGCGCGGTCACCTATTACCGGCATGAAATCAGTATATGGATGCAGCCTGAATTTGCCTCAATACAAGTCAATCAGGAAACTGCCTTAAAATCTGCTTACAGCTATTTACAGCAGCATGCACCGGACGCCCAAAACTGGTATATCGGAGTCGCCAATCAAGATTCACCTGTGAATAAAGTCTACTGGCAAAAAGCGGATGGTGGCTATGAAGTCAAAACCCTGGATGCTTCGACAGGAAAAGAATTAAACCTCTCGGCCACCCAAGGGGGAGATTTTTTCTATAATTTTCATTTTCAGCTCTATGGTATGCCCTACACCATTGGTCGGCTGATTGTGACGATTGCTGCCTTTATCATGTTATTGACTCTGATTTCAGGAATCATTACCCATAAAAAAATCCTGACAGACTTTTTTACCTTAAGAGCATTTAAGGGGCAGCGCTCCTATCTGGATTTTCATAATGTTAGTTCAGTGATTGCCCTGCCGTTCTTTTTGACCATGACATTTACCGGGCTGGCGATTTTCTTTTATATCGTACTGCCTTCCGGCATGAAAAAACTCTATCCAGACAATCCCTTTCAGTATTTTGAAGAAATTCGCACAGTCAATGTATTGGCCAACTCTGTGGTTCCGGTGAAAACCGAGATGCTGCCAATTCAACATTTTATTAGCACGGCGCAGCAACACTGGGGACATGCGGAATTTGACAATATCACGGTCAAGCAGCCCAATACCCAGCTGGCACACATAACCTTAACACAGCTCAAAGATCATTCCATTACCAGAAATCAGGCACAGCTCATTTTAAATGCTGCTACCGGAAAATTGCTTGAAAATACACGCAATGAAAGTGCAATTGCCACACTCAATGCCGGCATGTATGGTTTGCATATGGCACGTTTTGCTGAACCTGCTTTACGTTTAGGATTGTTTTTCTCTGGCATATTGGGCTGCGCCATGATTGCCTCCGGTCTGCTGCTGTGGAGTCTGAAACGCCAGATTCAGAAAAAATCAGCGCGGTTTCATCTCGGACATTATTTGGTGAACCGCTTGAATATCACCATGATACTTGGCTTGCCGATTGCCATGCTGGCTTATCTCTATGCGAATCGTTTTATCAGCATCCCTGTAGGTGCACCAAATTATGAGATTTATAGTTTTTTCAGTATTTGGCTCGGCAGTTTCATTCTGGCATGTTTAACACCGCAGCAATATTTATGGAAAATTCAGCTTAAAATCCTGATTGGTACTGCTTTTATGCTGCCGCTGATCAATATTTATTATCTCATTTTCCATGATTATATTGATTCTTTTACAACTTACTGGCCATTTCTGCGAATCGATCTGATGCTGTGGAACTTGGCACTTCTCGCCCTATTGTTACACCAGAAAATTACCCCTATTCAGCAAAAGGCGGTCAATAAAATTCACGCCAAACTAAAAGTTACGCAACAGGAATCATCAACATGATATGGATTGCAGTGATCGGTCTGCTTTGGCTGAGCTGTTTTGGTTTTTATGCGGTAAGTGCAAAGCAGATCCTAAAAACCCGAAAATCTCGTTACGCTTTTTTAGCTAATTTTCCTACGCACACTAAATTCACTGCGGGTATTTTCTTATTCGTCGCGATGTTTTTATTACGTACCCAGTTTAGCTCCAGTATTAGCTTTGTGGCTTTATGGGTATTTCTAAGCCCTGTACTGTTTATCTTTATCTTAAAAATGAATAAAGCATTTTAGTATTTATTTAAAATCAGAAAGTAGTAAACAGCCTAGTGCGCTACTTACATGCCCTCTATTGAACCAATCTACTCAGTATCTGCTAAACCTTGCCAACCTACTTTTAAATATTTCAGATTCATTATTTTGGCTAGAATCAGAAATTTAAATTGGTAGGTATTTGGTAGGTAGGATTCTTTTTAACTTCATCCAATACTTATATTACGGTGAGGGTCACCGATAAAATAATCAATTAATGGTAGAAGGAATCACGCCATGGCTTTTAAAAATATTTCAGATCAAACTAACGGTTTTTATATTCCCTGTGTTTCACTTTTTGGTCCGGGCTGTGCTAAAGAAATCGGGATAAAAGCACAAAATTTAGGTGCCAAGAAAGCGCTGATTGTAACTGATGCGGGGCTGTTTAAATTTGGTGTTGCAGATGATATTGCAAATTATTTGAAAGAGGCGGGTGTTGACAGTTATATTTTCCCAGGCGCGGAACCCAATCCAACTGATATTAACGTGCATCATGGAGTTACAGCTTATAATGAAAATGCCTGTGATTTTATTGTATCGTTAGGTGGGGGTTCCTCACATGACTGTGCCAAAGGCATTGGTCTAGTCACTGCAGGTGGCGGACATATCCGTGATTATGAAGGGATTGATAAAAGTACCGTCCCGATGACACCACTGATTGCAATCAATACCACGGCAGGGACGGCTTCGGAGATGACACGTTTCTGTATCATTACCAATACCGATACCCATGTGAAAATGGCGATTGTAGATTGGCGTTGCACACCACTCATTGCAATTGATGACCCTAAACTGATGTTGGCCAAACCTGCCGGCCTGACTGCGGCAACAGGGATGGATGCTCTGACACATGCGGTTGAGGCCTATGTATCTACGGCTGCTAATCCCATCACTGATGCCTGTGCAGAAAAGGCGATCACCATGATCAGTGAATGGCTCAGTCCCGCAGTGGCGAATGGGGATAATCTAGAAGCACGGGATGCCATGAGCTATGCTCAATATCTTGCCGGAATGGCCTTTAATAACGCCTCTTTAGGATATGTGCATGCGATGGCACATCAGCTCGGAGGCTTCTACAACTTGCCGCATGGTGTTTGTAATGCAATTCTGCTCCCCCATGTTTGTGAATTTAACCTGATTGCTTGTCCTGAACGTTATGCCAAAATTGCCCAATTGATGGGGGTGAATACAGAAGGCTTAACCGTAACTGAAGCAGCTTATGAAGCGATTGGCGCCATTCGTCAGCTTTCGGCTTCAATTGGTATTCCATCTGGGCTGACGGAATTGAATGTAAAAGAAGCTGACTTGGCCATCATGGCGGAAAATGCACAAAAAGATGCCTGCATGCTGACCAATCCACGTAAAGCCAGCCATGCCCAAGTGGTAGATATTTTTAAAGCGGCGATGTAGTGCCTCAATGTAAGTCTTCTCTCCAAGCATCTGACTTACATTTTTAACAGCCCCTGTTTCATTTCCTGAGGAAGTGTGCCAAGAGCAGACATGCATTTTCCTGTTCCTGGCTGATCCTTTTGCCTTCATAAGAGGATAAAAGCGGGGGGTGTTTCTTTTTTATGAAGTCCCCTTCATTATGAATATCGACATTAATCCCATGGTAGAAAAATGCCACGATTTTTTTAGCCCGTCCCAGCCAGAAAAAATTTCCCGTCGTATGATCTTAATATCATATTTAATCTCTGAGGAATAAACTGCGCGTCCTTCAAATGACATGAAGGTGAGCGTAGCTGATTTTGATGAAGAGCATCCCATCAAGCGGCTGGTCAAACTGGGTAGCCACTGATAAAAATTTTAGGATCAGGTTCAGTCTAAATTAATAAGCAAACCCACAGTAAGCAAGGATAATACTTAATATTCCAGAATATTCCTATTTTAACTGTTTAGCTTTGTACCGACAGTTACATCAGCTTTAAAGATTTTTATATTTTAACAGAGTCTGATGAACGGGATGGTTTTTGGGCATCAGTTCAATCAGGCGTTCTACAGCATCAATCGCTTCAGGAAAATGTGCCACATGTTTCAGCAAGACATCGGTTTCATTAGCCTTGAAAATGGCATCGCTCAGGCGTGATTCCAGACAATCTCTCCAAGCGCATAGAAATGGACTTTCTGTTTTGGCCAGAAATACGCCGGTACATAATTTCAAGGCTGAATCGATATACCCAGCATCTAAAGATTGCTCTGTCATTAAAAAATCAGCCTCTACATGCGCCAATAAACGATAGGGTCTGGAACCCAGCATACCACCTAATAAATCGCGTAATTGTGACATTTCTGCTTTTAAAGTACCCATACTGACCTTGCGCTCGCCATATAAGGCTTGATGCAATGTATCTAGACTCAGACCCTGCGGACATAAGGCTAGAATGGTCAGAATTTCAATCTGTCGAGGAGTCAGAACCAACATCTTGCCATTAAACAGCACTTGAGGTACTGAAAAAGCTCGAATAAACAGGCGCTGCTTCTGGCATTCTAGTAGAGCCGACTGGATGATCGTAGCACAGCGCTCCGCAGCTAGTAGTGCTAAACTGTTATGCTTTGGCCAGGTAGTCGACAGATCAATGACACCTAAGACCTGTTTTGAATAGGGATCAATAATCGGGGCAGCGTAACAAACCCAATCATGAATGGAGGACATGTAATGTTCACTGGAAAAGACACAGCTGGATTGTTGAGTTTTTAAGGATAATGCCAATGCATTGGTTCCGACTAGCTCTTCGCGCCATTGCCCACCTTCAATAAAATGTACACTTTCTGCGGCACTTTGCATTTGTGGGCTAGAAGCTGCCCAAATGATGGTGCTGCCGATATCTCCGACCGCCAGCACCATAGAAGATTGCTCGGCAATATGTTTTAAATCCTGAGCACAATGTTGCAGGGCTTGGGCTAAAGTTGAGGAAGAAGTGGTCTTTTTTAAATCCGTCAGCGGTGCTGCTAAACGATTCTTCGGGATTTCAGCCGAGGATGAACGTTGCCAGGAGCTGGCAATACTCTGTCCCAGCTGTTCTGCATGTAAGGGAGACAAACTGCTGTTTTGCCGAAGCTGATCAGTATTGTGCCTTTTTTCCATCAAATCTTGTTTTGTCATCATTCCTTATTCTCACAACAATTCATGATTTACATCCGCTGTAATCGTTATTTTTTTAAAATGGATGAAAATATCGTGAACATGCTAGCCCCAACCTTTTTCCAACCTTATACCAGTTATATTAATCAAATAAGGTGCAGAAGTACCTTATACCAAAGCTGTAGAAGCGGTTTTGCCATACGAAAATAAGCAAAGGAAATAAATATGCGTTACGTCGATCCTAATCAACCTGATTCAAAAGTTCATTTTAAAGCACAATACGAGAATTTTATTGGCGGCGAATGGGTCGCTCCGGTCAAAGGTGAATACTTTGACAACATCTCTCCGGTAGATGGCAAAGTCTTTACCAAGGTTCCGCGTTCTTCTGTAGAAGACATTGAATTGGCCCTGGATGCAGCGCACAAAGCCAAAGAACAATGGAACAGAGCATCGCCGACCACCCGCTCCAATATTCTGTTGAAAATTGCCGATCGTCTGGAACAAAATCTGGAACTGCTGGCAGTGGCAGAAACCTGGGATAACGGCAAACCGATCCGTGAAACGCTGGCTGCCGATATTCCGCTGGCTATTGACCATTTCCGTTATTTTGCCGGCTGTATTCGTGCGCAGGAAGGCGGCATTTCCGAAATTGATGAAGATACGATTGCTTATCATTTTCATGAGCCGTTGGGCGTCGTGGGTCAGATTATCCCGTGGAACTTTCCGATTCTGATGGCTGCCTGGAAACTGGCACCTGCCCTGGCTGCGGGCAACTGCATTGTGTTGAAACCTGCAGAACAGACTCCGGTCAGCATTCTGGTGCTGGCTGAACTGATTCAGGATATTTTGCCACCGGGTGTCCTGAATATCGTCAATGGTTATGGGGTTGAAGTCGGTCGCCCGCTAGCCACCAACCCACGCATTGCCAAGATTGCGTTTACCGGTTCTACCTCCGTCGGTCAGATGATCATGCAATATGCGACTGAAAATATTATTCCGGTGACTCTGGAACTTGGCGGTAAATCACCAAACTTGTTCTTTGCCGACATTATGGATCAGGAAGACGATTATCTGGACAAAGCGCTGGAAGGTTTTGCCATGTTTGCCCTGAACCAGGGTGAAATCTGCACCTGTCCATCGCGTGCGCTGATCCAGGAAAGTATTGCTGACGAATTTCTGGCGCGTGCCGTTGAACGGGTGAAACGGATTAAAACCGGGCATCCGCTGGATACTGACACCATGATTGGCGCGCAAGCCTCACAGGAACAGCAGGACAAGATTCTGGGCTGTATTGCCACTGGTCGTGAAGAAGGCGCACAGATCCTGACTGGTGGTGAAGCACGTCAGGAAGTGGGTCAAGGTTTCTATATTGAGCCGACTATCTTTAAAGGCACCAATGACATGAAGACCTTCCAGGATGAAATCTTCGGGCCTGTATTGGCTGTGACCACCTTTAAAGACTTTGATGATGCGATCAAGATCGCCAATGATACGATTTATGGACTCGGTGCCGGTGTCTGGTCACGCTCAGCGCATACCTCTTACCGTGCAGGCCGTGCTATTCAGGCAGGTCGGGTCTGGACTAACTGTTATCACATCTACCCTGCGCATGCGGCTTTCGGTGGCTATAAAAAATCCGGCATTGGTCGTGAGAATCACAGAATGATGCTGGATCATTATCAACAAACCAAAAATCTGTTAGTGAGCTATTCGACCAAACCAGCCGGGTTCTTTTAAGAAGTGAAATACATTCAAAGCGAACTTCGGTTCGCTTTGAATGTATGGTAGCTAGCTTTCACAAAATATCAGCAACATCTTCAAGCTGCGGCCAATTCAAATAAAGTTTTTAGTCTATAAACACTTTTTTTAAAGGAAAGAGCATCACCTCAAATTTCTATTTGCAATAGTGTCATTTCAAGATAATTTCACTCTATAAAGATTTCGCCACATTCTCCAGCCATTGAGTGCCAGAAGAATAAAAATAAAATAAAGCACGGCGGTTAAATACAATGACTTATAGCTATACATGCCGACATAAATCACATCTAACACACACCATAATCCCCAGCTTTCAATATATTTTTTTGCCGCCCAATAACTTGCCACCAAGCTAAAAGAGGCTAACATGGAATCCAACCAAGGGAGTGATGCTGTGGTGAAATGAGCAAATAAAGCGCCAATCACCAGACCAGCGACGATACCCACAATCAGGCTATATACCCAGATTTTCTGATTCAAATAGCCAACTTGTACGCTGAGATCCTGATCTTGATCTTTTTTCGTCCAGCTATACCATCCATACAGTTGCATCAAGATAAATACAGCTTGTAATGCTGCGTCTGCAAATAAATTGACACGATAAAAAATAATGATATACAGAAATACAGCGACAATATTCACCAACCAGCAGGCTTTATATTGTTTAGACGTCAACCAGACACCTAAAACGTTTAAAATAAACGCTGCAATTTCTATATTTTCCATAGCAATATAACCTGATTAAGCAGCCAATTTAGAAGTTCAGATTGAATGACAAGGTTGCTGTACGCGGCGAACCCAAGAATAAATAATCGTCACCCAAAAATTCACCTGCATCACGCCAGTATTTCTTGTTGAACAGATTATTAATATTCAAGCGTAGCAATGCATCGGTCGTATTTAGTTTAAATTGATAAGCAGCGCCTAAATCAACCACACTATAACCTGCAACTTTCGCAGCACCCTCTTTGTTGGCATATTTGCTGGAACTGTATTGACCACCTGCCAGAACAGTGAAACCTGCAATGCTCGGTACGTTATAGCGAAGATGTGTTGCGAAACGAGCTTTTGGCACGTTTTGCGCCTGATGATTACCATATTCAACCGCTTCTACATTTTCTAAACGGGCTTTAGTCAAGGCAAAAGATGAAGTTAAGGCCAGATGATCGGTTAATGCACCATTCAGTCCGAGCTCCAGACCCTGACTATGTTGTTCGCCTTCCGCAACAAAATAGCGAAGTCCTGAAATCGGCTTGCTATATTGGTTGTCTTGGCGTAAATCAAATAGCGAGGCAATCAATAAGAACTGCTTGATCTGTTGTTTGAAACCAACTTCATATTGCTCTGAGTAGATCGGTGCTAGGGTTTCAGCAGCATTCTCTGCAAACCAAGGTGCTGATTTTCCATCTGACAAGCCTTTGGCATACGAGGCATAGACGGTAGTCGATTCCAAGGGGCTATAGCTGATTGCGAATTGCGGTAAAAATTTAGCTAAATCGGTATCGCGGACTTTTATTACCTGCTTACCCTCTGCATCATAAGCATGTGCTTGCTCATCAAGCTCGATCCATTTTCCGCCAATTAAAGTGGTCCAATGTTCATTCCATTCAATACGGTCTAATGCTGTAAATGCAGTTTGTTTACTTTTAAGTGCTTGATATTTTGGTCCAGCATTCGCTGTTACTGGGGAAAAATCTATGGTTTCTGTATAAATATTACCTACACCAATCCATTCATTGACACCAGCAAAACGATCTCGCGATTTATTGGTTTGTGTAATATCAAAATTTAGATAATGTTGCGCCCAATTGGTATCAATCACCCCATCTAGTTTGACTTTAAATTGGTTGGTTTTAAAGGTTTCATCTGGATTCTGATAATCGTAAATATCATACTCGCCAGCTTTACCAAACGTGTTACAGGAATACTCTTCCAGACAGCCTTCCCGATAATAACCATAAGCAAAGCTTGAATAGTCATCAACTCTGGATTTACTGTATGCTGCAACGAGTCCCAGATTCCAGTCACTATTCAAAGCATAGCTATATTTTAAACTGCTATTCAGACTATCGATCGTGACCGGTTTACCCCAAGTCTGATAACCAAGTAAACGCTCCCATTTCACATTTTCTGGGACTTTGCCATCCAGTAATTGATAACCTGGCACTGATTTTTGTTCGGAACGCTGTGCTTCAAGATCAAGTTCTACTTTGGATTGCGCTGACATCTTCCAATCCAATGCCAATGCCGCTAAATAGCGTTCACCCTCCACATGATCGACATAAGAATCCATCTGTTCATTCACCAGATTGATGCGATATCCGAATTGTTGCTCATCACCCCAAAAACCACCGAGATCAGTTGCCACTGAAAACTGGCCGTGTTGATCAGCCGAGAATGTCAGTGCCTGAATATCTTTCGGTCGCTTGGTGACATAATTAACCACCCCACCCGGGGTTGACATCCCACTTTGAATCGCGGAAATGCCTTTTAAAATTTCCACACGTTCTTTGTTTTCAAGTGCAACGTTTTGTTCACCACGAATCACATTGCTATTAATCAGGTAGCTTGATGCCAAATCAAGTGCAAAGCCACGCGAGACAAAGTTTGGATAATAGCCAATTGCAGCATAGCCATCACCGATGGCTGCATCATTTTTTACAACATCGCTCAGCACACGGCCATGTTGTTCAGCGATGAGATCGGCAGTCAAGATAGAAACTGATGCAGGTATTTTTTGCAAATTCTCCGTACCAAAACCTTCAATATTCACTTTGGTACTCGTGTAAGGGATACTTTGATCGGCTGTGATAACAATCGTGTCAAGCTGTTGCACATCGTCTTCAGCATAAGTCAGCGGGGCTAAACACAGCGGTGACAGAATGATCATTTTTAAAGATCGGGTTAATACATTCTGTTTGAATTGACGAGTGTTCATACGAAACCTTATGTATGTGAAGTGGGTGATGATGCTGGGTTTAGAGAGAGCATTGAGAAGCTTGCAATTCATGTTGAATGAGCCGAGTTAAAGTCTGGGTAAATTGTTGGCCTTGTTCGCCAAAGAACCAGTCCACATGACCGATAATCCAGTCGTAATAAGCCGCATCTGCATGGTTGAGGTTGTGGGTAATACCCACAAAATACTCCAGCTCTGAAAAAGCGAAATCCAGATGCACGATTTTCAGCAGTTCTGGCAAAATACTAAAATCTTCTTGTGGATGTATTTCGGAAAAATAAGCATGGAGAAAAGCGGTTAAACCGGCTTCATCAATCGGAATATGTGGGTTCTGCTTTAATTCCAACCAATCAATGAAATTACGTTCAATCGTCACAGCCAGATCATAAAGTGCCGAATTTCGGTCAGATAAACCAAAATCAATTACGGCAGTAATCTCCGCTTTGGCATCCGGTGCTGACCAGAATAGATTAGAAGCGTGTAAATCGTTATGGGTCCAAATTCTGCTTGCCTGTTGCAATACAGGCTGAATACGCTGGTGAACCTGTAAGATTTGATCTAAAAAGTAAGGATCTAAATTTTTGTCGGCACAGTAACGGCTTAATTCTGGACTGTTTACAATGCGCCGTTGAATGGCTGTAACGATATTTTCACTGTCTAAAAGCTGCTGATTGGACAATAAATAAGATGCTGATCGGCCTTGGTGCTCAGGAAAATCCTGCATGGCCATATGTAACTTTGCCAGCAATTGCCCCGCTTTCGCAGCATGTTCAGCATAGAAAAAAGGTTTCCAGGATTGCTGATCTGCATACAGATCTAAGCCGACTGCTTTTGCATAGACTTCATAGGTCCAGTCACCTAGCTCTAAAGCGGTCAGACCTTGATTTGAGCTAATCAATGCTGCAACAGGAATTTCTTTGCTAGCTAAATGCTGAAGAACGGCATGCTCCTGTAAAATATCGCGGGCACGACGAAAGGAACAATGGCTGCGCTTAATCAAATACTGATGCGCGACTGCTTCATCCCTGATCACAAAATCCTGCTCCACCTTGACCAGCGCCGCAGATGAAAATGGCCGGGGACTACACCACAAAATCTGAATATGACCTTGTAAACAGGAATAATGCTGCTGCAGGCTTTGTAATTCTGGATCAGAAATATGTGCCCAGTCTTTATGTTCCCAGGCATTGCCCATACCATGACCTAAATCATCAGTCATTGTGGTCATTATCAATATTCCTGAGCCAGATCATTATGTAATAATGGAAAATCATTGTTTAGGCGAACATGCAAACAGTATTTTTAAATACATTTAATATTGAAGACACGCCCTAAAATTAAGTGGTACATACCAGTATTAAATTGGAGGAAAGTTTAGCCTTATAAATATAAAAATAAAATAGATCTCTCGCATAAATCAAAAAATGATCTTCTTTTTGGTTAATATTCGAACTCCAGATTTCTTAGCATTCGCGCATAATCTGCGGATGAAATACATCAATTCAAACAAGCTTTCTGATCCTCAGTTCAAGCGATAACATAGTTTTGAAATGCACCGTAATTCATTTTCATGACTTCACTAAGTAGCTCTTTAAATCCATGTTCCTCAGCAGCAAATTCTACCAGTGATTCATTGTTCAGATCAGTAACACATGCCATGGTTGTACACTTGAATGATTTTGGTCTTTAATGAAGTTCTTTAACGGCTCAGTATGGATTGCCCAGGTATCGAAGTCTTTCATCTGTATCTGACGAACTTCAATGTCATTGATTTTGATGCTTCGATTCGTTTCTAAAAAAAATCATTCATAATGATGTCTCAAATTAGATTTTAATGACAAAAAAATACCCTGATGGTTATCCCATCAGAGCTAAATATAAAATTATTTATTTCTTAATTTGAAATACTTTGATCAATCAGTTTCTCAATAATATTAGAGGCAAGGCAGAGTAAAACTTGAAGTGCGACATAAACCACCTAATTAATTTAAAGGGTATGGAGTATATAAAATTGTCATACCATCATCTTAACTTTGAAGATCGTACTGCATTAATGCTTGAGTCAAGAAAAGAAGGCTTTTCACCAAGAAAATTTGCCGAACTCATTAAAAGACATCCAAGTACGATCTATGGTGAGCTTAAAAGAAATAGTATCAATGACGTTTATCAAGCTCGATATGCTTCTGATAACACCTTCGCTAGACGTAGACGTAGTCACAGAAAGCTCAAAATCGATTCAATCCTCTGGAGATTTATTGTTGAAGCGATCCGTTGTTTATGGTCTCCTCAGCAAATATCGAAGCGTTTAAAGACAATTCCTGATTTGGATCAAACAATGAATGTAAGCCATACAACGATTTATTCAACGATACGAGCATTACCAAAGGGTGAGTTGAAAAAAGACTTATTATCCTGTCTGCATCATGAAAATAAAAAGCGAAAAGCTAACGGTGAACCTAAAAAAGATTCTATATTACAGGATATTAAAACTATTCATGAGCGCCCAGCCGAAGTTCAAGAAAGATACCGGGTCATTGGGAAGCCGATTTAATTAAAGGTAAAGACAATAAAAGTTCGATAGCAACACTTATTGAACGAAATACACAGCTCTGTATCTTGGCAACATTATCTGATGCAAAGGCAGAATCAGTGCGCAAGGCTTTAACTAAAGCTCTGAAATATTTACCTGAGAACTGCGTGAAACGTTGACCTATGACCGTGGACGTGAGATGGTAAAATTTAGGCATAGATGTATATTTCTGTGACCCACATTCACCATGGCAAAAAGGCACATGCGAAAATATGAATGGTTTAATTAGGCAATATTTACCTAAAGGGATTGATTTAAATCAGGCAGATCAGCATTATTTAAATCAAGTTGCCATGTCACTGAATACTCGTCCTAGAAAAGCGTTAGATTGGCTTACACTATTAGAGAAATTTTCTCAGCTTATTGATTATCATAAGGCTTTTGAAACTATCGCACCTCATGTTTGAATTCGCCCGCCTAAGGTGCTTTGATTCAGTTCTATTGAAGCTTTAAGATAATTTTCAAGCTTAATCTATACAGGTATATTTTGTTGAATTACGTTTTTTTATTAAGATATTTAAGGGAAAATTCTTACGGAAAAAATGTTTTTTATCACTGAACCATATACAAGTAGCTAAATTATCGTGCAATTTTTCAACCATCATTGGATGACTACCGTAAACTAGGTAAACAATATCACCAATATAGATATTATTCATCTTTAGTCAGCCAAGCATAAGATCAAAATTCTGAAACTTCTGATAAATAAATTAATGCCATCAATTGAGAACTTTTTTTAAGCTGAGAAAGCATTTATAAAGTCCAATTAAGTCCTTGTCCCATTTCATAAATAATGAGTATTAATGCAATTACCATTAGTGAAATCACAATGGCTTCGACCTTAGTGAGCATCTTAAATTCTCCACCTTTCATCTTTTATATAATAAACAAAGTGAACAATAAATAACAATAAGGTTACAAAAAAATTACTGGATGTTACAAAAATAGGGCTGGTAAAGAAAAATCTCTCAGAGGAGGTGCTAATTCTTTTCAAACTTAACCTTATGTACTGGGCGATGTCCTATATAAGACTCATGACCTACTGCGATCATATCAACACCACCTTCTTCTTCTAAACTTAATAAGAAAGTATGGACACCCTGCATGTCATTTAACTCAATATTATTGCTGATCCATGAACCGTACCGGGTTTGTCGGAGACTTTTTTATTTAAGTTAGGCCACCTGACCTAACGGGTTAATCTTATCATAGTACATTGCTTCAAACTCAAAAGGCGATACATAACCCAGTGCACTGTGTACACGCTTTTTATTGAACCAATCTACCCAGTTTAGTGTCGCAAGTTGTACATCTGCTAAACCTTGCCAATCTGCTTTTAAATATTCAATCACCTCTGTTTTGTATAAGCCATTCACCGTTTCAGCCAGAGCATTATCGTATGAATCACCAGTTGTACCGACTGATGCTCGTAAATTTGCAGCTTCTAAACGATTGGTATAGCGAATAGAAAGATATTGAACACCTCTATCGGAATGATGAATCACATTCTTTGGCATGCCTCGATCGTGCAATGCTTGCTCAAGTGCATCGAGTACCATATCTGTATTCATCCGTGTAGATACTTTCCATCCAACAATTGCTCGTGAGAACACATCAATAATAAAGGCGGTATAGACCCAGCCTGAATGAGTTTGAATATAGGGGTGAGTAGACCAAGGGAGTCTCACCCTTAGCCCCTCGCAGAACCGGACGTGAACCTCTCAGCTCATCCGGCTCCCATTATCCAACCGATGGTAAACATCCCATTTTCCAGTGCACAAAGGCATTTGGAAAATCACGCGCAAGTCGCCCTAAGGCATATCTAGCCCGTCTTTTATGACGGGCCAAGTTTTTATACTTACGCCTCATCCAGCGTATAAGATAAGCATTCATGTGTTGCCAGATCGTTGACATTGCTGAACCATGGAATCGACCATAGTATTGCTGCCAGCCTTGAAGAATTGGATTAAATATTGCAGATAAATCACTTAATTCGCGATTACACATCAGATGTAGATGCCATTTCCGAATAGTCTGTCGCATTGTTTTAAGTGCATCACGACTGACTGCAGGAGAGAAATTTACATAAACTCTTTTATACTTGTCCACAGCCTTACGGGGCCTAAACGTGTACCCGAGAAAAGTAAATTGAACATCTGGATATGCTTGGCGACGATTCACATCTTGGCAATAAACAATCTTTGTCTTATCTGGATGCAATTCGAGTCCACATTCACGAAATCGTGCACCAATCTTTTGTAAAACAAGTTTGGCTTGAGATAAACTTCGGCAATGAATTACTCCATCATCCGCATAGCGGCAGAATCTTACACTCGCAAGATTCTTGGTAATCCACATGTCAAAAGCATAATGCATAAATAAATTAGCCAATAGAGGACTGATAACTCCACCTTGCGGTGTGCCGTGATTCCTTTCTAAAACTTGACCATCTACATTTTGCATAGGTGCTTTTAACCAGCGTTCTACATAGAGAAGAATCCATGGAATTTCGCAGTGTTTCTTAAGTGCACGCATGAGTAGATTATGGTCAATGTTATCAAATAGACCTTTGATATCAAATTCCACAACCCAGTCATACTCCCAACTTCGTCGTCTCACCACAGCTATCGCATCATGGGCTGAACGCCCTGGACGATATCCATAAGAGTTTGGATGAAATAGAGGATCAATCTGTGGCTCCAATATAAGCTTGACAGCTGTTTGTGCTACTCGATCCGCTACTGTTGGAATGCCTAACATACGTACCCCACCTGATTTCTTTGGAATCGGAACGCCTTTGACTGGCGGTGGAAAATAACTGCCTGAACAAAGTCGATTCCATAGTTTATACAGGTTGCCTTTTAAGTGGTGTTCGAATTGCTCAATAGATTCATGATCGATGCCTGCAGCACCGCCATTCTCTTTGACTTTCTTGAATGCCTCCCAAATTAACGCTTTAGGAATGTTAAATGGTTTGGTCATAAAGCCTTGTTCCTCCTGCTTGTGCAGTTGACAAGACCGCAGACCTGGATAATGCAGCCCCTTCGCTCCATTACCATTACAGTAACTTCAACACTACTACGAGCTGCTCCGCCCCTTGGTGACGCATTGCTATTATCGGCCTTGCCTTTTGAGCTTGTACCTTTCGCTTGACATCGCCACCGAAGGTTCCCGCAGTTCAACGTAAAAGCCTGAATTAGGATCGCGCTGCCTCTACGCCGGACACCGAATGGCCCGTAAGCAGGTAACGGCCAAACTGATCGCGGGGCAACATCCATCCCCGGTTTTGATGTCATTTGAGTACTTTCGACACTTGAACGGCAGTTCACTGGTGTTCGCCTTCCTAATTCTTACCTGACGCCTTTACAACGCCTTTTCCACAACGCTCACGACCGGGACTTTTGATCCAAGCCGCTTATGGTGGTTTGCTACCTGCTCCTGCAAGCCGATAGCGAGGGGCCATACCCTCATCTCTTACGCCGCTTGCTGCGGCACACTAAAGTCAGCAACCCACAAGTGATTAGGCTGATCAGCTCTAAAATTCCGTTTCACTAAATCATCTGCTCGTTTTTGGTCATCTCGGCTACGGGTGGTTTGTTTGTTCTTACCTCGCCAAACACCTTGTATACCTAGCTTTTTCATTAATCGAGCAACAGTACAGCGTGCAATAATATAGCCTTCACGTTTCAGTTTTTGCCAGACTTTACGTACACCATATCGACCTGAACTTTCCTTCCAAATTCGTTTAATCTCCTCAGCATGATGCAAGTCATGTAAATCTCGCTTTGCTCGATGTTCTGGATTTTCGCAGAGATCTAGAGTCCGGTAATAGGTTGAAGCTGCGATCGGTAAAATCCTACAAATCGCATCAACACCATATCGATCTTTATTGTTATGGATGAAATCCACCATTATTTGTGTGGGCGGTCGAGCTCCGCCTGGGCGAAAAAAGCGGCTGCTTTACGTAGAATTTCATTGGCACGCTTTAATTCTTTAATTTCACGTTCCATTTGCTTCATTTTTTCTTGATCAGATATCTGTTGTACTTTAATAGGATTTTGCTGATCTAAATGCTTTTGATGCCAGGCACGAAGTGTTTCAGGAGTACAACCAATCTTAGGCGCAATTGCTGTGATTGCAGCCCAAGTAGAAGGATAATCTTTTTCAGATTCAATCAATAATTGAACCGCTCTTTCTCTGATTTCAGGGGTATATTTTAATTTTGTCATCGGGATAGTCTCTCAGAATATTGACTCTCCGACAAACCCGGTACGGTTCACCATTTCATCGTACCTGGTTCCATATTGTTTATTTCTTCTTGGATTTTATTGTAGGGGGGATTACCGCAGTTGACCATTTGCTATGCTCTTTTTATAATTTGCCATTAAATTATCTTCGCTATAAAAGATTTTTAAGAAAATCGGTCTGTATTTGGCCAATTAACGCTACAAAAAAAACTCATCCGATAAGTATTCTTACCTAAACCCAAGGTTCTATAACTTGGATCCTGAATATCTTACATACGCAGACATAGCTCATACATCGGAATTTAAACTTAGCCTCTACACTGAAATTAAGTTTTAGAAACATAGAGGAAATTCAGATGGAAAAGTATTCAAAGATTCTAATCCTGAGCTTATTTGGATTTACTGGAACAGTAGCTATTGCAGATGAATCCATTCCAATAGAAGCAACTGCCGCCGCCGAAGCACAACAGGTTGCTTTAGATTATGGAAATGAGAAAGACAAAAAATCTGAATCATCTGAAAGCCCTTAATTAAAGGAATGCCGGTCAGTTAAGAAATTGACTGGCATTTTCTTGGGTATTTCTGTGGTGTCCCTTTCATAACTCGTGGGCAACTCCTCACTCCCTCTCAGGCAAAACATATCTCTTAGATTTTTCCAGTAAACTTTCTAAATGTTTAGGTAAATTACCTGCGGAGTCTAAAGAGTCGAATCTTAATATATTCAGAATGCCAATAGATGCAATATGAAAGCTGGTTCTCAAAGGACTGACTTTTGCACGTTGAGCCATATGTTTCATTGTCTTCTTAGAATATTATAGGCAATACCCCCCATAATTCTTGATAAACTAAATCAGGTTGCTTGCTCCTCAAATGCTTGCCCTCCTGTAAATCACTTTTGATTTCTCGGTAACACATTTTTATTTCCCAGCGCTGAGCATAAAGCTTCGCCAAGCCTATCAGTGGATATGTCTTTGGGTCCATTAATAAAGTGATATAACGTCTAATTTTCCCTGCCTGCTTAACCTCAATCAAACGCGCTTCCCAATACCCTGTTGCCATTAGAGGCCAAAAGCCGCTGTAAACTGGATCCTGAACTAAAAATCTATAATCAGGAAATCAATAAAGAAGAATAGAAATTAAGTATGGATTGGCAGTCTAAAAACTTTCAAAATGCTTTCAGAACGTTATCGCAATAGAGCTAAAAGCCCCCCTTTTGAGATTCAATCTAGTTGCTGGAATTTATAATTTGCAACTGAGTAAGAATGATTTATGAAGGCGGTCTAATGCTAATCTAAGAAAATAAAAAAAATCCTAAAACCATTTAACTTCTTAGGATTTGAATGGGCAGGATATAAATATAAGCTTATGCTTGAATATCTAAGGTCATTTCAATTTTGTCCTGTGACCAGATTTCGATGTCATATTCAATCACTAGATCATCTGATTTTGAAATACGTTCAATATAAGTGGCGGTTTGACTTAAAGGAATACCTAAGTGCTGGCTCTCAAAATGAGACACACCGGTATTTTTAATTTTTAACTGACTACTCGTGTAATTATAATGAAAGTGATTTTTAATGACATCTTGTACCGAAGTAATCACATCATAATTCAGCACATTTGGAAACAGCGCAACAGGTAAATAATTATATTCTAGAAGTACAGGTACATCATCAGCATAACGTAAACGAATAATTTCAATAAAGCCCAATTTACGATTTTCTTCACTAAAAAGATTACTGTGATCCAATCGCTCCAACTGTCTGGTCGAGATTAGTTCAGTTCTGACATTAAAACCCTGTGCCTTCATATAAGAACGAAAATTTTCAATTGAGTTTGGAGAATATTGAATTTTTTTATTACTCACGAACCAGCCGAGATTTTGCCGTTTGAAAATTTTATCTTCGGCACGAAGCTGTTCATAGGCCTTACGCACTGTTTCCCTTGAACAGTCAAACTTTAATGCCAAGTACCGTTCGGATGGAATCATTTGATTAGAACTATAATTTTTCAATTCAGCCTCAATCAAATCTCTGATTTCCATATACTTCATTCAGTGAATCCAGTGAGTGCTCATAAATGATAAAGATAGTACTAAATTAAAGAACAGAGGAAAATTAAAAACAAGGTACGATCAGTAAAAAGATGCATTCCCTTGTTTTAATGAGAATGTTTAGCAGCATGATTAATACGTGATTCTGAGAGAATATCGTTGTCCATTCATAATGTTATCATTTATGCAAAAAGAATAGACTAAATTTGTCTAGTAGAGTGGTGACGGTTCAATCTAACTAAAAGGCATCTACCAAATGGCGGCTATTCGTAATAGTCGACTGAGAAAATCACGTACCTTGATTCTAAGCAGTTATTGCCCACCTCCATACTAGCACGTTTCCTGGCACAGTCCCTATCTGTACACTTGAATGCCTTTGACTATCTAAAGGTAATCTTTAAGAAAATGGGATTTATAGGGCAATATACTAAGATCTCTAGATCTGTTGAATTCGGCAAGCTCACTGAGTGTGGTTCCGTAACGTGACACTAGGTAACGTCTTGGGCTGCTGTCTGTAGGCAAAAATTAAAGCTGTGGTTTAAGGCTGGCATATTTTAAGATTTATTTTAATTTACCACTGATGTCTGGATTTTTAGCTAATTATACCATATCCAAAAAACATATATTTACTAATAATTGCTTAGGCTATTTATTATAAAAAACAACCATATATCATTGATATATGAACATTTATTTCTATTTTTTCTATAGACATAAATTAATTAATTTTTTAGGCCCCCATACACTATCTAAGCTGAGTCAATTAAAACCTGGTATAAGTCAATGTCACATTGACTTATAGAAATAATATTTAAAAACCTTTTTTTATTTTGAATTAGTGTGTCATCAATTAGCTTGAGAAAATCCTACCGGTCCTCATAATTTCTTCATGAATAAACGCTATGCATTAATAGATGATTGGTGGGAACAGGTTAAAGATCTGTTACCTGGACGAATGGGTACTGTTGGAGTAACGGCCAAAGATAACCGACTATTTGTTGAAGCGCTATCGTTCAGGTATCCCGTGGCGAGACTTACCCGAACGCTTCGGTGATTTTAGAGTAGTGTATACTCGTTTTAGTCTTTGGGCTAAAACAGGTGTGTGGCAGAGAGTCTTTGAAGTGCTGTCACATGACCGTGACAATGAATATGTGATGTTAGACTGCACCCCATTGTACGTGCTTACCAACACAGCGCTGGGGGGAAATCAGGCGAATAGGCGCAGTAAAGGGGGCTTAAGCACCAAAATTCATGCCCGTACTGATGCTTTAGGCAACCCGACAGGATTTTATCTCACGGATGGGCAGGTTCATGACTTAAACGGTTCAGATGTGTTGCTGGACTTATCGTTGAGCCAGACCTGGCTTATGGATAAAGCCTACAACTCCAGGGATCGGGTCATTGATCTAATTTTAGAGGCGAAGGGTCAAGTTGTGATGCCAGCGAAAAGTAATTCTATTGATCAGCGTGATTATGATTGACATATCTACAAGGCAAGACATCTGATCGAGAAATTTTTTGCCAAGCTCAAACAATATCGTGCTATTGCCACACGCTATGATAAATTGGCTCAAAACTTCTTATCAGCGATCTATCTGGCTTAATTGATGACACGCCCTAGTTTGAGATTGTCAAAAAAAAGTGTAGCAAATTGCTACACTTTTTCACTTTTCTGAATAAGCTGTTTTAAAAAATCTTCTAGTTGTAAGAGACTAGCTTCGTCAATTTCCGAGATATTCAGAGAAACCTTAAGCTGTTTTTGATTTAGTTTGATATTCCCCGCAATCTTACCTGCATATTCAATTTTTCTAACCACAGATGTTGTGGTCAGTTTTCCTGGATCCTGACTCAATATTTTTTCAGCATAGGCAGTAACTTTACTTTGCTCTAGTTTTTTGTCTTTTACTTTTTCCCAAGCCCCTAGCAAAGCCTTTTCGGCCTCAGAAAGTTGCTCTATATGATCCGACAGAAATTTTTTGAATGCAGTTGCAGCAGTACGACCTAGTAGGCCTGGTTCCACATCAAGGTCATTTAAAATTACTTGAGGCAGTTTTTCGTACGCTAAATACTTGTACATATCTTCGCGATTTAAACCCAGTGAATTGGCTAAACGTTGCTTGTTTTTCTTTAACTTCTCATCAAGTGAGTTCAGGCCAATAAAAATTTCATAATCTGTCAGGTCCTGACGCTTTAAATTCTCTGCTAAGGTTAACAAAGATGCTTCTACATTATTCGCATCAATGATAATGGCTTCAATCACAGACTTGCCGAGTAAATGGTGCGCCCGTAAGCGCCGCTCGCCTGCAATGAGTTCATATTTCAGATTATCAAGTTTACGCACTGTAATGGGCTGCAAAAGACCGACTTCGTCAATGGAATCCGCCAGTTCTTTTAATTGTGACTCTTCAAATAATTTACGCGGCTGGTTTGGACTACGGCTGATATCCTCAATAGGAACATTACGTCTAAACTCTTTCAGCTCTCTAATATTGTCTTTCTGTGCTTGCTGATGTTTTTCTGTATTCTGTTTCAGTTTCTGAGCTAAAAGCTCTTTGGTGCTTGCCATAATACTCTCAGGTTTAAACTTTAGCTACAATTTCATTGGCAAGGCTTTCAAAAGCCTTACGTACTTTTGAATTTTTTTCTACGTTCAAAAGTGATTGTTGCAGAATCGCTGCTTGATTAACTTTAGTACTTTGAGGAATGGTAGTCTCTAAAAGTTTTCCTACCTGTTTCAAGGCTTCATTCCGAATCAGCTTACAGACATTCTGACGTTCATCATGCTTAATTAGTAAAGCGCCTAAAAGCTCTAAATCTGGATTAATACGTTTGATCTTTTCAAGATGATTTAAAAGATCTGTTACCCCATACAATCCATATTGTGATCCGGATTCGATAGGGATAATGACATGTGTTGAAGATGCCAGGGCATTGCTGGTTAATAATTTAAGACTAGGTGGACAGTCGATCAATATAAAATCATAAAGATCTTTTAACAGTTCTAACTTGATATTTAACTCTTCAGAAGGACGGGGAGCTTCTTCTTTTAGTTGGTCTTCAGTTTTTCCTAAATTCAAGGAACCATAAATTAATGATACTTTTTCAAAGTTCGTTTCTTCTTGTAATGCATCTGCCAACAACGAAATATCGCCCACTAGTAATTCTGCTGTAGTCACAACAATTTCGCTTGGATGTTGGATCCCAATGTGTAAACTTGCGTTTGCTTGAGGATCTAAATCAATGACTAAAACCTTGTTGCCCAGATTGGCAAGTTCTGAGGCTAGGTGCACAACAGTCGTTGTTTTGCCACATCCGCCTTTATGGTTAGCAACAGTAATAATTTTTGCAGACATGCGTGTCAGATGCTTCCGTATTTGAATGTTTAGTAATATAAATAACTTTCACTCATCTTACTATAGTTTTAAAATTTATAAATCCTATTTGTTCAGATGTAAAACAGCTTAAAAATAAATCTTTAACTAAGCTAGCTTAATTAATAATTAGAATAATTAGTTATTTAGCTAATTAATAATTAAGAGTGCATTTTTATTATATAAAACAGATGCTTAGAGTTTTAAAAGTGGAAGGTTTGTCACCATAAAGTGGAAGGTCTGTCACTCTAAAGTGGAAGGTCTGTCACTCTAAAGTGGAAGGTTTGTCACTCTAAAGTGGAAGGTCTGTCACTAGGGTGGAAGGTTTGTCACTGCTATTTTTTAAACCGCTATTTTTATTTAAAAATAATTTAAAAAACAATTATTTAATATGTTAATAAAGTCTCGTAACTAAGCCTTAAAGGTGGAAGGGTTGTCACTGTATGTTCTTAACCTGTGGATAATCTGTTTTTATTGGATATTTCCTGATGATTATATGTGCAGTTATACCTTTCGAATCTAACTGAAAGGTGGAAGCCTTGTCACATCAGGGTTTCTATTTAACTTAACCTATCTGAATGTGGGTGAAAAAAGTAAAAATAGTCATTCTAAACTGTAATTTCGGGGGCTAAAGGTGGAAGGTCTGTCACTGTAGGGTGGAAATACTGTATTTAATTCCACTTTAAAGGCAAAAAATCGGATAATAACGCTTTTTTTTGATGACGGACCTTCCACTTTTAGAATCTTGTGGTGAAAGTCTTGAAAGTTTTTCCACTTTTGTATATAAAAACTAAGTCAAATTATAAATATCACGGTTATGACAGAATCTGAACCATTGCAAGAAGAAACGAATTATATTCCCTACTGTATAGGCAACATTCGCCATAATGGCGTTGTCAGTACCAGTAACCGCTTAATTCGCCCAATCGAGTTGTCATCCAATGAATATAAGGCACTTCTATATGCAATGGCGGTTGCGAATTATAGTGAGAAAAATAGGGTAGATGGTGAAATTACCGAACAAACTTATATTTATTTGTATAAGGATGATTTGGCAGATTTACTAGGATTAAATAAACGTAACTCAATTAATGTTGCAATAGATCGGATCTATAAAGAGCTTTCATCCCGGGTAGCTCATTTTATTATTGAGGAGCCTGCTGATAATGGTAAGAGAAAGACTAAAAAAGTACATTCTGTCGTTCCCATTATCCGTGAGTTAAGATGGGAAGATGACTCTAAAAATGCGATTCAGATTCGTTTTACTAGTGAGGTGTTGCCGTATTTCACTCAACTGGCTGGGGGTAATTTTACTACCTATCAGCTAAAACATCTTTTTGCCCTAGATTCTGTTGCCAGTATGAGTCTTTATACTTATTTCATTAAAAACGAATTTAAGTACGCCAATCAAAAGAGTTATGAAGTGCCATTACTTTTAGAAAACTTGAAAGCACTGATTGATATTAATGAAACCAAATATGATCGCTGGGTAGATTTTAGACGCTATGTATTAGACAAAATAGTGGCAGAAATTAACGAAAATACAGATCTACAATTAGAGTATGAAACCGTTAAGAAAGGCCGTCCAATTGTAGGTGTGAATTTTAAACTGCATCATCGGATTGCTGATAAGGCACTGGATGAAATTGCAGTGATTGAAAAAATCTATCTTGATGTTCCATTTGAAGACAATGCATCCGTAAAAGAATTAGGGGCTAAATTCGATACGAATGTACGTTCTTGGTATATTTTTAATAATGATGAAAATTATCAGCAGTTCAAGAAGTGGTTTAAAAAAGTAGGATGCCTCACTGACTCTCAAGCAAATATTGTCATTAATGACACTTTATTCCAAATGGATTTTGCTGAAATTGGTATGGGGCTGAATGACTTTAAACGAAATATGAAGCATAAACTTAAAAATAATCCAGAATTCGTTCAAAGTATTCGTGAAAGACTGAATGATATTTTTGGTAAAGAGCTGATCTAGCGAAAAGTGTAGCAACTTGCTACACTTTTTTAAATATATGTTTGTAAAGAATACAAGTGGTAAGGACCCTAGGATAAAAACGACTCTGTTGGATAAAGGCTTTAGAGATAGATCTTCCCTAAGTTATCCAAATTCAAGTGACAACTTGGGTATGAGGTCTGCCTAATTCCTTAAATCTATTCAAAACGTAAGTGTTCGCTGAACACACCTTATGAATTCATCCTATAAGCCTTAATTTAGTCCCCACTTAAAAACAAGTGGGGACTAAATTTATGACTACAAATAACTAGGGTCTGTTGACATTTACTGTTCATAATTAACCCTATAAAGGTAGCCATAAAAATATACAGGCTAAAGCAACAGAACTTTGATAATTTCTTTTGAGCTTGTCATATCGAGTAGCTATTCCTCTAAATTGCTTTAATCTACAAAACATATTTTCAACTAAATGCCTGATTTTATATAAACACCAGTCCATATGGTCATTGTTCGATTGGCTATTTGTTTTCTTTGGTATATTCGCTTTAGTCCCTGTTTTCCTGATCTGTTCACGCAGTGGTTCTGAATCATAGCCTTTATCTGCACATACCACTTTTGTCTCTTTTAAATCTAATGTTGATATTAAATCAGGTGCAACTTTAACATCATGTGTGGTTCCATCGGTAATCATGAAATCAATAGGATTGCCATGTACATCAACAATCAAATGTATTTTTGAGGAGTTTCCTCCTACACTTTTAGAAATAGATTGATTCGCTATACCGGCAGAATGTTGATGAGCACGTACATGAGAGCCATCAATAAAAATCCACTCCATATCGGGGCATGAGGCTAGTAATTTTAATAATCTAAGTAACTTACCGCTGCTTGACCAACGATTAAAACGTTTGAAAATAGAGTTTGAATGACCAAAACAAGAAGGAATATCTCGCCACGGACAGCCTGTTCTAATTCTATAGAGAATAGCTTCAATAAAATTGCGTAAATTTGAGTTGTGGTGAATGGATAAATTACGCAGAATAACTTTCAACTTTTGCCAGGGTTGATCTGTCAGCATGGTACGAGGCATAGCGAATAGTAAAATTGGGTTTGGCGATTTGATTTTACTACTTCGCTATTTTTTTAAACTAAAAGTGTCAACACACCCTAGACATCCATCACATCTCTTGAGAAAAAACGAAGAACATGCAGTGCTGAATTTAAACAGCAGATCGTTCAGGCTTGTAAAGCACCGGACGTTTCAATTGCTTCAGTCGCTTTGCAACATGGATTGAATACAAATCCCCTATCCAACTGGATTCGCTTAATTGATGGTAAGCTAGAGAAATGATCGCTCACCACTACCGAATAAACCTGCATTTATTGCTTTATCTTGCTCTGCACCATTAGATCCTACTCCTACTGACATGTTAACGGTTCAAATTACTTTACCCCACTCAAAATCAGAAATTGGCTTGAAATGGCAAGTATCAGAAATATCTGCTTTAGGAGAATTACTCAAGGCACTTGCAACATGATCCGTATCGATGAAATCTGGCTGTCTACCCAACCTCTGGATATGCGAGCAGGTATGGATACTGTCATGGCTCAGGTGCTGAGAGCCTTTGGCTATATCAAACCGCATTGTGCTTACCTATTCTGTAATACAAACGTGACCATCGCATGAAAGTGCTGGTGCATTATGGACTGGGCATCTGGCTGTGTGCCCGGCGGCTGGAACAGGGAAAATTCCACTGCGCTAAAGTTCACCAGGGTGAAACCGTGGCCCTCAGCCCGGAGCACTTACAAGCACTGATCCAAGGTTTAGCTTGGCAAAGAATCGGTCTGCAGCAAGTGGTAACAATGCTCTAAACCAAGCTCGGCCATTCTGCTATTCTCCAAACATTCTATTTCCTCTGCGTCATGACCTCAAGCATACTGCGGCCATGAATACGCTGCCTGATTTAAGCCAACTGACCCATGAACAACTGCTGGAATTTACCCGGCAATTGGCGATGCAGCATCAGTCTTTAGCATAATCAAATCAGCAATTAGATGCCAGAGTTCAACATCTTGAAGTCACCAATCAGCAATTAGATTCTAAAGTTAAATCTCTCTCTATTCTCAATCAAAAATACGAGCATGAACTTGCGCAGTTTAAACGGCATAAGTTCGCCCAGAAGAATGAACACTTAACGGCCAAACAAATCCATCTTTGGGACGAAGCGGTCGAAGAAGATATCGCAGCTGATGAATTAGTATAAAAATAAAGTTAGTAAATAAATTATATAAATCAAATACTTTTTTATTAAATATAAAATTTATTTGATTTAATTTTGTTAATTTTGGGACTGTGTTATTCTACTATTGTGACGCTAAAAATAACTTACCTGTGCAGAAAAAAATGATGACACCATTGCTCATTGATGCATTAACAATTTCTGAAGGCAGGTTTGAAAAACCATGCCCAGTTTTAGTTTTGAAAATGATGTTACTCAATGAGGAAATGAGCCGGGAGTTTTCAGAAAAAATTAAAAATCAAGCATTACTACTGCTCGCGATATATCGTAAGTTACTGCTTGCTGTCGATAGGGACTTATGTAAGGTAAAAACTCTAAAGGATAGTGTGAAAAGAAGACACTGGGCTAAAGTGGATAAAGCACAGGACAAGATGGTGGTTGCAGGCCAACTTCGACTAAAGAGTTTAGATCCAGAAGAAATGATTTTATTTTTAAATACACAGCATTTTTTGAAAAAGCTGCCGATTTCCTTTGTTCAAGAATTGGTTAATTGGGCATCACCGGTGGTGAGTGGTAATTTTTTAATCGAAAATGTTTTAGCTGGTTATATCGCCCAGAAGCTTTTGCCATTAGAAAGAATTAAAGTGAAAGAGCTGGGTAAGTCTGTGCAACCATATTTTCATTTAGCTAACTTTTCTGTATTTTTACCTCGACTGGAGGAACTTTATCAAAAATATCAGCAGCAAATTGTTCGTGTGGCACCAATGGCAGAAGTTGCTTTGGCTTTAACAGACTTGAAGAAGGCAAGAGTCTATCGTATTCGGAGTAGTTCATGAAAAGTTATTTCAAGAAGCTCCTAGAATGTATTAATCAGAATGAAAATATAGAAGAAAAAGAACTGATCCAAGCATTATTTTTGTTGCGTGCACACTATAGCTTAGCTGGCATTGTTGTCATTTGTCAGCGAATCTTCACATTGATTGGGGATGATGAATTACCAGAATTTCGTGATGAGCTTAATACGTTAAAGATCATTAGTAGATTGCAGGATTCTGAGGAATATGCACATTTTTTCTCAGAAACAATAGATAGAAACACACATACACCCACGCCATTACGTCCATACACTGGAGACAGTGGAATTTGTGATTTGCTATTGATTCAAGCAGGACGAAGTCGAAATAATGAGAGTTTTGATACAGTAATTATTTGGCTTTTAGAGCAAATATTTCACTTTCAAAAAAAAGTACATACCCTAGGGCTTTATAGTAGTTATTTAAAGGGTGATGGAAGCATAAAGCTGAAAGCTCAAAAAGGATCTCGTGTGTATAACGCCTTTTTAGCAATCAGGCTGTTGGGTGATCAAGGTAATGAGTATATTTTAGAACAAGTCAAAGAGTTACTTATTCAAAATTCACCGAAACAACTGATTCATTTGATGTCTGCTGGTTCTGAAGATAAACGATTAAATGATGTTTTTTATACATTAAAGCTGTTTTTATCCCAAATTTGGCAAAATGATCCACTAAAAAATAAGAAGAAACGTCGAGAATTTTTACACCGTATAGGGTTAAAGCATAGAAAACTGATCTTGCAACGATACGGCTCATTAAGTATTGCTATTCAACCTTTAGAGGATGTAGATGAAATTCATCGTGGTCTAGTATCTGAAGTATTTGAGGATAATGAGATTGAAGAAGATGAAACACCATTGGAGCCATTGTTTACATTTTTTTTGGCAGAACAATCCGATTTAATTCGAGGTTTTTATGCCTCTAAATCTACTTCTCAACATATTGAAGCTGCAAATGTTGGTTTAGTTTGGACCAAATCGCGATTGTCCTTAATTTCAATTCAAGAAATATTTAGGCTCTGTCAACCATCTCATACTGATACCAGCTTAATTTTACGCGCAAAATTAGCTTTAATATTAAGTTTACTCACAGGACGTTCGGTGAGTGAATTAACAGCGCCTCGTTTTAGTCAAAATGCAGATCAGAATAATATTGCTATTCAGTATGATCATACTTTATCTGCGTATGTATTAAGTGTGTTTGCAGGGACACCGACACTCAAAAAAAAACCAGAAGATTCTAAATTTCATGTGCCATGGACCAATGAATTACATTTGGTTTTACCGATTGAACTCAATGATTTAGTGAGTCAAGTCAAAAATCTTGGGATTACAAGACATCATATGGCAGTTGAACGTGACGTGAGTGAACTGATTAACCGTGTACCTAAAGAGCTAGAAATCAGCCTCAAAAGCATTCGAGATATTCTTCCACGGTTGTTATATGATCATAGCCAAGGTGATTTAGCTGTCGTTAAAGCAGTGACTAATGCATCAGGTCGAAATTATGATAACTTGATTCATTATGCCTCTTTTGAACAGAGGCAACTTGAGCAACTCTGGGCTGCTTGTTTAAGAACGATAAAAATTAATATTCCTGAATATATATACTCTTCCAATAAGCGTGTGGGTAGCCCAATTGGAATAAAGATTGTTGAAATACAAAATGAAATTACACGAATAAAAAAGAGAATAAATCAGGCTTCTGAACATAAAAATTGGCAGGTGCTCTTTGATAGCTTGACGTTGTATACAGCATTATGGATGAATCTTGCAACTGCAGGACGAGGAATTAAGCAGCCCTTTCCAAAGTGGATCAGTCAGCAAGGCTGGGCATTGATTCAAGATAAACATCATCAAGATGAATCAACCGATCGTTATGTGCCATTGACGCAAGCGTTGATCAAACAGATTCAAGGTTTACGTGGTTTGATGGGAATGCTAGGGGAGCAAATTGAACCACGTGTTGATTTATCATCTTATGCTGTGCAACTTTGTGCTCCTCATCAGATTGAAGGTTTAGTTAGAAATTGGGCACGGAAGTTGGTTCGCTCTGATTATAATCAGTTACCTGGACGGTTCAAGGACGCTGGACTTGGGCACTGGATACGGGGTCGTCATCCATGGGATATGTTATCTGTATTTCCTGTATCAGCTTTTCAACAACAGTGGCTTGATGTACAAGAAAACTTGCAAAAACAATTAGGTTTCGAATGTCTTGAAGGTTTTGATTTTTTTAAAATCAAGCATATTCCAACATTTGTTTTAACCCAAGAGACTAAAACAGCTCAAGTAGAGACGAAGCTGAGAATACAATATTCAGAGAATGATGTAAAAGAATGGCTGAAAAACTCAGAGTATGAGTCCTATTGTCCGTTGATTTTTGAGGAAAATCCTGAGCCACAAGTAGCTTTAGAGCTTGGACATGTATTAGCTTCCCATTTAGCTAAAAATACAAACATTGATTTGCCAGAAGCCATAAAGGCATATTGTGCTTATATTCGCGATAAAACTAAAATTCCTTTATTCGTTCAACTTCCTCAAAAAGCTAATCGTACGTGGCTGACATCTGAAAATAGTTTTAGTACATGGAGTTATACTGAACAAAACTTACTTGATCTTATTCAGAAGGATTTAGAACATTTACCTGAACATCAAAATTGTGATATTGAAATAGGACGTTTGCTGGTTGTACTCTCCATGTATTCACAACTGTGCAGAGTGAGCCATTTACAAGCGATGTTGGAGTTTATTGCTTCTGATCAATATATAGTCGCTATGGGGAATAGTCGGCTCGTTGAGCTAACAGTGAATAATGATAGATCTGTGACGAAGATACGCCGTACAGTACTGTTAAGTCCTTATGTCTCGACTTTAATATTAGTAGACCGACAGTATCTACAGCCCCGATTAAAAGAGATTTTAGCACAGTCAAGAAATCAACAAAGAACGGCTTGGCAAAAGTGTTTTAATACATATTTAAAACAAATAGGGCTTAAGTCAACTCTATCGTTAGCTCAATGGTTGAAAGCTTTACAGCAAAAGGTGATGTTAAATAGCACTCCGTTGATTGCAGGTTATATATCAGGCCAAGTCCTGACTGAAGATCTTTCAATAAATGAATTATTACGATTATCCGAATATGAAAAATTAACCACAGGTTTAGATAGCACTGAGCCAGAAAGTGAAATAGAAATAGGCGATGAGCAACTACATTTGTCTGATATTTTAGCGATGATTCAGCAACTAAAAGGTGAGTCTAGATCAAGCATTTGGCTTAAACAGCTTGCTAGTAATAAAACGAATCACTACTCAGTCAATTTATTAACATGCTTTGTGCAATGGTTGATTTTACGCTGTGATGCAGAAGAGTTAAGTCTACAGAATCGAAATATGATTCATCTACATTTGGCCATCGTCAGTGCAGGTATATTGGGGTTTTCAGAAGATTTAACAAAAGATAGCCAGATTGATGAAGATGTATTTCAAAAATGGATGGAGTTGACGCAAGAGCATTTTCCACACCGCAAGCATCTCGCTGCGTGGAATCGCTTTAGAGAATTTTTAATTCAATTAAATGATGATCGTATAAAGTTACACAAGCGTACTGCGCATCAAGCAAGTGCTAAGGTTTTTTCAAAAAATGAAGTGCGGCAGATCGTTCAAATATTACAATCTGTAGAATCTGGGGTGAATGATACTGTTTTACGTCTAGAGATTCAGCGTCATTTTCGTTTATCTGCGGCGATGGGTGTACGCCGTTCAGAGACACTTCATTTACGGCCCTTAGATATTGATGAGGATATGCTCAGAATTCGTCCTTATGGTGAGCATCAGCTAAAAACACTCGGATCAGAACGTGTTGTTCCGATGAATTTATTAAGTCAGACGATTAAAAAGGGATTAGATGATGTTTATCAAAATAAAAAATATTCGATATTAATGTCTGATGAGAACAGTGAACATAAGCCTTTTTTTGATCAAATATCTCAAATATTAAAGAAAGTCACTGGAGATGTTGATCTCAGCTTACATCATTTAAGACATACGTTTGCAAGTGCATATACTTTAAAGTGTTTGCAAACAGTGGTGGATTTTAAAGTGCTCACGATAGAACTGCCATGGCTACAAAATTGGATGCCATCGAATGAACAATTTAATACGCTAGTAGGCAATGAAGGACAGGTCGGTCAAGGGATTAAGGCGATTGGTCGAGTACTTGGACATTTACATGAATCGACAACATTAAAGCATTATATTCATATCTTATTTCTAGCTACTTATGCCTATAGCATGCAACAACAGCAACCCAATTTACATACTGCATTTTTTAAGCGAGTCATGAGTCGGAGTAATTTATTCAGGCATTTCCAAGCGATTAACCAACAGAATAGTAATCTAAAATATGAGTTGAGAGATACCATCGAAAAATATGTACTCAAAAAAAGACAAACTCAGAGGTGGGTAATCTATGCTCAAAAAAGAGGAAATTCGACGGGTAAAGTAATTAAACACGAACTATTTCAAAATATTGAAGATATTGAGCGGTATCTTATTTCTGGGCAGGGGCAGCCACAATTAGATATTGAGTCCTGGAAGAGAGCTTTAATTACGATGTCAAACATTCCTTCAGGTAAACGTGGTTCAAATATAGGAAGACATCCATTATTGACACAAGGAAAGTTAGCACGTTTGCCTGAATTACTAAGTGCTGTAGATTTTAATTCCGCACAAAAAATTTTAGAGCGATTTGATTATTTAGAACGAAACCAATCAGACACTTATAATTGGTTAATAAAAAAATGGTTGTATGAGAGTAATGTAACAAAAGTATTGATGCATTTTACGGCAGAAGATAAACCTATGCTTTCACTTCTTATAGAACATCAGTTTTTTCCGGTAGTGATGAAACATAATAAATATGATTATTTTAGAATAATGTCTCAACAAGCGTCATTAAGCGCCGTGCGATGGGTACTTGCGTGGTTGAGTGTACGATATTTAGCGATTGGAGATCATATCTGAATCTAAGTATATATGACTTATGCACGCTTTGTTACACAAAGGTTTGAAAGACAGCGCTACCTTAATTGAGCTAATTTCAAATGACAATTTGGATGTAAGTGCAGCCAAATTCTGTGAATTTGTTCGAGATAGCTACGTGTGCATGAATATCATTTACCTGACTAGAAAAAATTCTTGCTGCTCATTTATAGCTTAATAATAGAGACTTAAGTATTTTTTATGGATCAACAGAACCGAAAAACATCGCATTATCCATTGCGTTTTGTCTGCTGCTGGAAGCTATGTAACATGATTCCTTAGGTGAAATAGCCTAAGCTTAATAAGTGATTAAAAGGCCTGAAAATCCGCGAATTTGATTTTTTTCTTCGCTTTCAATTTGATCCATACGTTATTTATTTATTTATATTTTTCATTTACAAATCAATAAAATATTCTAATTTGGTTTGATCAAAGAAAAAGATACCCATTTGATAATTAGGTTACAGCAAAATCTGTAATCGGGCGTGGAAACCTGAAAATTACTACAGAAGTATTAAAACCGCTTTAACAGTTTTTTGTGCCTATTATGCTTAGTTTGCTATTATTAAATATTATTCAGCATAAAGTCATGTTGCAGAAGAAATGTCACCTTCAATGCAGCGTGACAATTTTGAAGTAGCACGAACTGATTTTGAAAAACATCCAATCATCAAATGTTTATTTAAAGCGGATAACGTCACGCGACACATAAGTTGTCATTTGCGACGCATAAAATGTCATTGAACGACACATAAGTTGTCATTGAAAGAAACCGCGATTATTGGTGGTTTTTTTATCAAGTCTCATATTAATTTTCTAAAATTAAAACTTTATGGTTAAATTAGATTGCATAAAACCGTGGAACATTGGTTGGTAAATAAGCGTGGAACATGAATAATCAATAAAAAGCCGTTCTGGTGCCCTATACTCCAGAACGGCTTAATTTAATATACTGATATATAATAAGAAATATCATACATTTCGTATAAGGTGTATTATGTTAATTTTAGGGAAATTTAAAAATTATCCTCTTTCAATAACGCCATAAAAGAAGTGAAGTTATTTGCTAATTTTATAGTTCTCAACTTATTTTCAGTTGGTGATATTTCGATAAGGTCATCATGATAAATCAGAGTAATAGGTGGTTCATCAGTATTAAGCTCGTCTCTGTAATCAAAAGCTAGTAAGTCACCACCTGCACATTTTCCAAAAATCACTATGTGTTTATCCATAAATTCATACATGTCTTCATCAGGCTGATTTAATTCAATTGCTTCATATTTTTTGATGGAATCCTCATACTTTATACGATCTTCTTCATCCCAAATTTCGATTTCTTCATATCCGTAGCTATAAAAATATACGTCTCTATCTGTGATCTCGTTGTTATGATCTAAAAACTCAAAATAGTTCTTTTGAGGTGTTAATCCATTGTGTTTACTGAGTAATTCAACATAAGACTTAGGAAATTTATAACCAATAGACTTAGCATAATTTTCAATAATTTTTCTATCAATTAGGCCATGATCTCTGCTTACATCAATATTCATTTAATCTACTCAATTAATTTTTTCATAGTATAAATTAGGAATTTCCATTTAACATAATGGCTGTTATATGAACTAGAAACAAACAAACATCTCTTACTCTTAACAAGTTAAAGCCAAAATGCCTTATCAAAATTTAAATATTATGTATGACTTCGGACCAATCGATGTAGAGGTCATAGAAAATTTTGAGCAAGATAAGAAAATTAATTTCCCTCTGAGTTAGGCTTTGTTGCACAAAGATTTGAAATGCAAAGCGCCCCTAATTGAGCCAAATTTAAGGCGTAACTTGGGTAAGTGGTCGACCTAATTCCGTAAATCTGTTGAGGACTGCTACACGTGCATGAATTTCATTCACCTGACTAGGAAAGCTTCTTGCCATTAATTTATCGCCTAATAATTTGATGCAATGCATCTTGGTTTCCACCAAACTGCGCCGATGATAGCCTGACCATTTTTTCCATAATGTCCTGCCT
Organism: Acinetobacter lwoffii; assembly: GCF_029024105.1. Lineage (NCBI taxonomy): Bacteria > Pseudomonadati > Pseudomonadota > Gammaproteobacteria > Moraxellales > Moraxellaceae > Acinetobacter > Acinetobacter lwoffii. The sequence goes on from NZ_CP118964.1 coordinate 146,990, forward strand.
AAACGTTTAACTGTTCGAAGTAATTCATTTCGCTCTAGCGAGCTACTCTTTGTATCTTTCCATGGTTTCGCATTTTTTCTAGGTGGAATCACCGCATGTGCTTGCCGATCTGCAATGACCTGACGGCATTGCTTGGTGTCATAAGCTCCATCGGTATAAACAGAGTCAATCTGCTCATCTTGTGGAATCTGATTAAGTAAATCACCAAGCACCTGTGAATCACTGACATTATTGGTTGTGAGCTGAATAGCGCGTATTTGTAGGGTTTTGGCATCTATACCAATATGTAGTTTACGCCATTGGCGACGATATTCAGCTCCATGTTTCTTGCGTTTCCATTCGCCCTCACCTAGAAACTTCATGCCTGTAGAGTCTACGAGTAGATGCAGCCCATCGCTACTTTTTTGGTAGCTGATTGCAATATCAATATGCTTTTGTCTTCTACAAAGCGTACTGTAATCTGGTGCGGTCCAATTTAATCCGCAAAGTTTAATCAGACTTTGCACAAAGCCAGTGACCATACGTAAAGATAGACGGAATAAGGATTTAATCATTAAGCAGCATTGGATAGCTGCGTCGGAGTAGGTTTGATTTCGCCCTTGTTTGCCTTTTGATGGAGCATACCATTGCGTAGCAGGATCAAACCAAATGGCAATATTTCCGCGACTCATGAGTGCTCGGTTATATGCGGGCCAATTGGTTGTGCGGTAGATTTTGTGTGTAGGCTTCTTCATTTGAAAATTATATCGCTGAAAAAGCCTTTACAGATAGGTTTGTGCAACAAAGCCTCTGAGTTATAAAAATCTGATGACTTGTCACAATGGGGTGCAATTTATTGAGAATAGTTTTGAATATTCTGATTCTAATAATGAGATTGGAGAATCTAGCATAGGATTTTGTTGCTTTGGAAAAGAGCTAGGCGGTGATCATATTGAAAACTGTCAAGATCAGGATATATATGGCCAGGATAGGATAGTCATTTTTGGACTAAATGGTTGTGGTGACTATATCGGATTTGACTACAGATCTGACGTTAATAATCCGAAAGTAGTTCTTATGTACCATGATCAGTATATTAAAGATCAACATGGACAACCCAAATTAAAATTAGTAGAAGTATCTGATAGTTTTGATAATTTTTTGAGTTTACTAAGATAGTTTGCATATTACTGAATAAGTCGGCCACCCATTCCTGTTCGTGGTCTACCAGTTATTCTATCCAAGTAGGCCACTTATAACTCACAATTCCTAACAGGCATACAGATTAAGGTGAACTAATATGAATAGTTGGGTTGTTAATATTATTATCATTACGATTTTATGGATAGTTTTATATGGATTATACAGAATTTTAGTAGTGTATTTCGCAAGAAAGAGAATGCGTAAAATGGCTGAACAGGAAGAACAACGTAGAGTTGAAATACGAGAAATCTTAAAAAACAAGCTGATTGTATTGAATCAGGTTGCGATTAAAATAGCAGCCGAAGAATTTATGCAGGCATTATTAGATTGGAAATCTGAGAGAACCATTAGGGAAACTATAGCACCCTATAGACCTGAATGGGGTGAGCAAGAAATTCTGAACTGTATTGAACGGAGTGAAAGTCTTATTAATCCAATAATAAAAGTATATCAACCTGTTTATGATGTCGCAATTCAGAAAAAAATCGATCAACCATTTGATTTATCTGGTTATATTCATTCTTTTTTTACGGGTTTTTATTGGAGTGAAGTTGATTATCCTGAAATTGATAAGCCATTGAGCAAATTAAGTGAATTAATGAGAGGTGGGTTATCCCACGAGGAATTCTGGGAAACAGATTATTATAAAAAGCATCTTGTACCTAAAAAAGTACAAGAACGTATGGAAGAACTGAGAAAAATAGGAAAATATTAATTTTATAATTTTTTTAATAGCACTTTATCAAAGATAATTTTAGTGGCCTACTTGGAATAGTAATGACTTGTATAGTACTAACGAGAATAGATGGTAGATTTATAAGTTGTCATTAAAAAGTAAACATGTATTCTTTTCCGAATTGGTTTGATACTTTCTCCACCCATTGCTCTATTTTGTCAGCTGTCATGACTTGAAAATCTCGCCAATAATATTTCATCTGCTTCCATACCATCTCGATTCGATTTAACTCAGGGCTATAAGCTGGAATAAAATACAGATTCGTCGAAAAGTTAGTTTTAAGTAGCTCTCTGTAATCAGCCATCTTTTTACTTCTATGAATCGAGGCATTATCAGCAATAAGAACCAATGGAAGGTTATACATCTGTTTTACTTGTTGAGCTATTCCAGTTAAATAGGCATAAAACCAAGTGCTTTTCACTGACTCTTGTAAACAGCTTGTCACCAGTTTCCCCGTTGAAAGCAAACACCCCATGACATTAACTCGTTTTAATCTTATTGCATCAACCGCATGAACATCACCTATCTTTGTCCACGCATAGCGGTTATCAGGTGTAGATGAAAATCCTGTTTCATCAACATAACCTAATATAATTTCACCACGTGCCGCTTGCTCTCGTAATTCTTCAATCTGCTGTGTTGCTTGTTCAAATGCAATCGGATCTCTTTTTTTTCAAGCTATGACGGGTACGCTTGAAGACCATACCTGAATCACGTAAAAACTTACGAATGGTTTCAACAGACACGGACACTTCGTATTCTTCATGTAGTTTGACTCGGATTTGTTCTGCATTGAGTGGACTTGTATTGACCCAATCTAGGATTTTCGCCTGATAGTCTGAGATCAATGTATTGGGTCGACCTGAGCGATGACCTTCTTTAATCGATTCAAACTCATACAATTCCCAACGTCGGCGTTGTAGCCTTATGGTTTCTGGGATACGTTCTTGTAGAGTGGCAACTTCCGCAACACTTTTACCTTCGGAAAGCCAGAGAATAGTTTGGGCACGTTGCCTTTCACGCCAATGTTTTGCATGCTTGACCAGAAAAATGAGTCGTTCTCGCTGTTCTAAACTAAGTGGTACAGAAACAATTCTAGGCATGTGTGAACATCTGTTAACTAAAAAAACCTTTTCGCATCATTAGTTATTTTTGTCAACTTACAAGAACATGCAGATAGTTTAAATTATTAGCCTGAGACTATATTTAACATAAAATCTCTTATACGAAGCCAAAAATGGGAGCTATAAGCTCCCATTTTTAGTCTTTAATTCGCTTTTTCGCTTCGTCATAAACTATGCTATCAGCTCGTTTTCCGACGGTAATGAGCAGGATAACTACCTGATCATCTTTAACTTGATAGACAAGTCGGACACCAGCTTTTAATAATTTGATTTTATAGCAACCTGCAAGATCGCCTCTAAGCATATTCTTTGGAATATGTGGCTGCTCTATGGCTTTGGCTAGTTTCTTTTTAAATTGATCTCGTATAGCAACAGGGAGTTTTTCCCATTCTGCTGTAAAGTCCTTGTGACGTAAAAGCTTATAAGTCATCTAATGTGACTTCCTCAAACATCTCTTTAGGATCATTAATGCGCTTACGGACAAGAGCTAATAATTCTTCATCTTCTTCCGAAAGCAAAGCTTTTTTGACAGGCAGTTTCCCAGTCGTAGCAACATACTCAAGAATACTAGTGAAGAAATCCGTAGGTGCAATACCTTGCTCTTTAAGGATTGAATAAGATTTTTCTTTAAGGGCTTCATCGATCCTGAAGTTAACAGTAGCCATCATATTTCCCAAGTATTTAATGTACTAGGAACAGTGTAATGCAAATTGCATTACAAGTCGACTTCGCATAACCTCCATTATGTTAAATGGGTAGTGATTTGGTGGATTTTTCAGACTCTGGTTTGAAAAATCCATTTAAAATTAATTAAGCTGTTGTAATTTTTCATATAAATAATCAATAAATAATCTAACTCTCTTAGGTATATAATTTTTTTTGTAATAGACAGCATGGATTTTTTGCTCATGAATCTTTATTTCATCTTCAAATAAAGCAATTAATTTACCTTCTTTTATATCCTTTAAAATTAAAAATTCAGAGAGACAAGCGATTCCTACGCCTTGTAAAGCAAGTTGACGAACACTTTCGCCATTAGAAGCTGTAATAGATGGTGAAGTTTTATATAGTTGATCATTTATATAAATTGGCCAATTATTTAAATGCAAAGGATGGCTAAATCCTAATAATCTATGTTGATTTAACTCAATAATAGATTTTGGTAAGTTATTTTTTTTGAGATATTCAGCGCTAGCAACGATATACAAACGACTTTTATATAATAATTTTGCATAGAGACTTGAATCTTCTAGATCACCAAATCGTATAGCAACATCTATTTTATGCTCTAATAAATCAATTACATGATCATGACTAGTTAGTTCAATACTGATTTTTGGATATCGTTCTATAAACTCTGGTATTAATGGAATAATTACATGCAATACAAACGGTGTTGCTGAATCTATTTTAATTAAGCCTGTAGGTTCAGTACCTGGATTAATTAACAACTCTTCAGCTTCATTCAAATCAGAAAGTAATTTTCTTGCTCTTTCTAAAAAAATTTTTCCATCATAGGTAAGATTAAGGCTACGGGTTGTACGTTCGATTAATTTAACATTTAATTTTTTTTCGAGGCGTTGTAATGTGCGACTGATAGCAGATGTTGTTTGATTTAATTGTTCTGCTGTTTTCACTATAGAGCCACAATCAGCGATCGTAACAAATACTAAAAGTTCATCAAATGTAGATTTCATATCTAAGTAAATCATTAATAAAAAATCATTTTTAATTATATATTAATTTTAATTATTAACAATTAATCAATAATGTTTTGTTAATAATTGCATTTATGTTGATGGATCTTAAATTTATATTGTACTTCTCTATTCAATTTGGGATGAAGATGAATAATATTTTAATTATCAATGGTGCTAAAACTTTTGCTCATTCTAATGGTGAATTGAATGATACCTTGACAATTTTAGCAGAAGAAGTGTTAACCAAATTAGGTCATAAAGTTAAAGTTACGCGTGCTGATAGTGCTTTTGATCCAAAAGAGGAGGTAAAAAAATATCTTTGGGCTGATGCTATTATTTATCAAATGCCAGGCTGGTGGATGGGTGCACCATGGACAGTAAAAAAATATATTGATGATGTATTTACTGAAGGTCATGGTCATATATACGCTAATGATGGTCGTTCACGTTCGGATACTTCTAAAAAATATGGTTCGGGAGGCTTAATGCATGGCAAAAAATTTATGCTGTCATTAACTTGGAATGCACCTGCTGAAGCATTTACTGATCCAAAACAATTTTTTGAGGGGAGAGGTGTAGATGGGGTTTATTTGCCTTTTCGAAAAGCCAATGAGTTTCTTGGTATGCAAAGCATGTCAACATTTATTGCTCATGACGTCATCAAAGCACCAAACTTACCACAAATAAAAGATGACTATCGCCAACATTTGATCCGTAATTTTTCTGCATCAGTGATATAGAGGTAAATGATGTTAACAATTATTGCTGAAATTAAAGTAAAACCCGGTTCAAAGCATCTGCAACATGTAATCAATTCATTCAAGGAGATCACACCAACAGTGCTTGAAGAAGATGGTTGTTTTGGCTACGAATTACTTATTAATCATGAGAGTCATGCGTCTTATCAGGCGCCATTGAAAAATACAGTCGTTATGTTGGAAAAATGGAAAAGTATCAAACATTTAGATGCCCACCTTGCAACCGTACATATGCAAGAACATCACTTTAAGATAAAAGATGATGTGCTTGGTGTTGATATCCGAATTTTAGAGAATGGATTTTAATCAAATTATTATATTCATTTATGAGTTTCTCTAAAATTAACATAATACACGTTATAGGAATCTAAAAATGGGAGCCTTTGGCTCCCATTTTTACTATATTTTTTAAAGCTTTAGGCGTGTTGTACTGTGAGTTTTAAGCCTAAAGCATTTACTACACGATTAATTGTATCAAAACGTGGTGCTGAATCATGACGTAGGGCTTTGTAGAGTGCCTCACGCCCAATCCCTGCTTCTTTAGCGATTTGAGTCATGCCACGAGCTTTAGCAATAACACCAAGTGCATGAGCTAATTCAGCTGGATCATTCTCTTCAAGAACCATATTGAGATAAATCACAATGTCTTCTTCAGTTTTGAGTGACTCAGCCATATCAAAACTTGGTAAATCAGCTACTTTAACCATTTTAATCCTCCAACGTTTTCGATAGTTTGACTGCACGATCGATGTCTTGTTGTTGAGTTGATTTATCTCCACCACCAAGCATTACAATCACAACGTCACCATGTTGGATGTAATACATCCTCCATCCAGAACCGAAGAATTCTCTCATTTCCCAAACGCCATCTTGGAGAGGTTTAATGTCTCCCCAGTTTCCACGTTGAACCTTATCTAATCGACGATTCAGGCGGATACGGGTCATATTGTCTTTAATGCCATCCAACCATTCATCAAATTCTGGCAGACGTTTAATTTCAATCATGAGGATTCCTTCTCTTCTCACTATATTGTATTCGATCGAATACAATATGCAAGTAATCTATATGAACATCCATTAATTTCGTATAACAGCCATTATGTTAAATGGGGCGGATTATTCTCATTAATGATCCCAAAAGCTTTTCTCCATGCCTGAGGGCTGGTGCCATATTTTTCACGGAAATTCTTTCTAAATGACACAGTATTATTAAAACCTGAAAGCTCGGTTATCTTTTCGATAGACAAGTTTGTCGCTTCTAAAAGTTCACAACTTAATCTGATTCTTTCAGTATTCAGCCAATCGACTAAGGTCATACCTGTCGCTTTCTTAAAGTGCCGTGTGAACGTCCTGCGTGTCATATGTGTCCGTTCAGCGAGGCTTTCAATATTATGTTGTAAGGCTAAATTCTTTCTTAAAAAATCAAGTAATAGGTTAATTTGTGCATCTTGGCTCGATTCTGCGACTGGCTGTTCAATAAACTGAGTTTGCCCACCTTCACGGTGAGGCGGGATCACCATTACTCTAGCAACTTTATTCGCAATTCGTGCATTATAGATTTCACGTACCAAGTACAAGCAGCAGTCTAACGCTGCGCCTGTTCCAGCAGAGGTTACGATCCTTTGGTCTTCTACATACAGGGCGTCATTATCAAGTTGAACCTGTGGAAATCGTTCACTAAAATCCTGTTCAGCCATCCAGTGCGTAGCTGCTTTTTTATGGTCAAGCAGCCCTGCATATGCCAATGCATAAGTTCCGTAGCATAACCCTACAATTCTAATTCCAGCTTGATATGCACAATTTAGGGCATCGATAAGTACTTTTTCAGGTTTGTAATTAAAATCATCCCATCCAGGAATAATAATAAGATCCAATTGTTTAATAAGTTCGATCCCCCCATCAGGGATAATCATCATAGACTGTTCTGTTTTTACGGGTTGGCCATCTATAGAAAAAATTCTCAGATCAAATAAGCGTTTATCTTCAATCTTGATATTGAAAATGATATGGGGGATAGAGAAGTGAAATGGATTTATATTGGGATATACGAACAATCCAATCACTGGTATAGCCATTCAATCTACCTCTCTAAAATAATAAATATAGCATGTTGTCCCAATAGTTTCGATGATTGTCCTTAAGGACAATTTTATTGCTTAATTTTTCCTATCATGATTCGAGTATGACTAAATGATTGGATCTGGAACATGAATAAAATTTTAAGTAGCTCTGTTATCGCACTCTCTCTGGCAATGGTTTCAGTCCATTTATATGCGAATGATAAGGTGGTTCAGCGAGATACTTCTAAAGTTACGCATATACAAGAAATTCGCAATGCAACGATTAAAGTAACCTATGCTGATACGACTTTTTTAATTGACCCAATGTTTGCTAAAAAAGGATTCTATGAAGGTTTTCCTGATACTCATCGTAGCTATTTACGGAACCCATTAGTCGATTTGCCTATCAAGCCCGAAACGATTTTAGAAGGTGTAGATGCGGTAATCGTGACCCATACCCATCTAGATCATTGGGATGATGCAGCACAAGCGACTATTCCGAAAAACATGCCGTTGTTTGTACAGAATAAAGAAGACCAGAAAATCATTCAGTCACAAGGCTTCAAAGATGTTCGTGTATTAACTCAAGCGACCTTTGAAGGGATTAAGCTCACTAAAACTGGTGGTCAACACGGTACTGATGCCATGTACCGTATTCCTAAGCTTAAAGCTGGATTAGGTGAAGCAATGGGTGTGGTATTTGAAGCTGCTGGCCATGAAACTGTTTATGTGGCAGGAGATACCATCTGGCGTTCTGAAGTTGATCAAGCGATTCAAACATTTAAACCTGATGTGATTGTCTTGAATACAGGTAACGCCTTGGTTGATGGCTCTAAAGAATCCATTATTATGGGCAAAGAAGATACTTATCATGCAACTCAGAAAGCACCAAATGCTAAAGTGGTTGCTGTTCACATGGATGCAATTAACCACATGTCGGTAACACGTGCTGAGCTTGCAGATTACGTAAAGGACAAAGGAATCCAAGATAAGGTTTTAATTCCTATCGATGGTGAAACGCTTTCTTTCTAAAGTGACTTAAAGAAGTGGAAGCATTCCACTTCTTTAAAACATAAGTAGAACAAAACAAATATTAGTTAAGTAAAGGAATAGGTATGTCAAAATCAGCTTTATTAGTTATCGACTTACAAAATGAATATCTACCTACAGGTAAATTACCATTGGTAAATATTGAACAAGCTGCTGCTAATGCAGTGAAAGTAATTACGAAAGCACGTCAAGACGGTACTCAAGTGATTCATGTGCAACATATTGCTGATGCTGAATCTCCTATATTTGAACCTAGCTCAAATAGTATTGAATTTCAGGACACAGTTAAGCCGCAAGAAGATGAAGCTGTAATCATTAAAAATCACATCAATGCGTTCTTAAATACGAATCTCAAAGAAATTTTAGATAGCAATCAAGTGACTGAGTTAGTCGTGATTGGTGCTATGACGCATATGTGTGTTGATGCTGCTGTTCGTGCTGCTTCTGATTTTGGTTATAAGGTAAAAGTGATACATGATGCTTGTGCAACACTAGACTTGGAATTTAATGGCGTTAAAGTACCTGCTGGTCATGTCCATGCAACATTAATGGCCGCTTTTGAATTTGCATATGCTCAAGTAATATCAACTGAAGATTATGTTAGCTAAAGACTAAGATTTCCTAAAATTAACATAATACACGTTATATGAAGTTAAAAAAGGGAGCTTTAAGCTCCCTTTTTTACTAGTTTTTTTTAAATTGCTAAGCGTAAATTCAGCGCTTTTACCACTTTAATAACAGTATCAAAGCTTGGATTTACATCGCCAGAAAGTGCTTTATAAAGACTTTCTCGGCCTAAACCTGTGTCTCTTGATAATTGAGCCATTCCTTTAGCTTTAGCAATATTCCCTAAAGCTTTTGCAATGAATGCCGCATCACCATTAGATTCATCTATACAGGCTTGTAGGTAAGCTTGCATATCTTCTTCTGTTTTAAGATGTTCAGCACTGTCCCATTTACGAAGTTTGATAGCCATTTACAGCTCCTCCTCTAAATCTTGTGCTAGTTGTAGGGCAAGTTTTATATCTTTACTTTGCGTAGACTTGTCTCCGCCTGCTAAAAGAATAACGACCCTTTGCCCTTGCTTACAGTAATAGATCCTGTAGCCAGGTCCAAAGAAGAAACGTAATTCAGAGACACCTTCACCGACTGGTTCAGTATCTCCAAAGTTTCCATCTTCAACCGGCACTGTTGCAAATAGGCTGACATGATAAGCTAAATATCTTATTTATTTCGAGATACAGCAGATGAATCCCTTCCATGGTCGGCACTTTCAAGGTGAAATCATTCTTTGGGCTGTTCGTTGGTATTGTAAATATGGCATCAGCTATCGTGAACTTCAAGAAATGCTCGCTGAACGAGGTGTGAATGTTGACCACACCACAATTTATCGTTGGGTTCAGCGTTATGCTCCAGAAATGGAAAAACACTTACGCTGGTATTGGTGTAATCCTACAGATTTACATTCATGGCATATGGATGAGACTTATATCAAAGTGAAGGGGCGATGGACTTACCTGTATCGTGCAGTTGATCAACGTGGTCATACGATTGACTTTTACCTTTCCGCTAGACGGAACAGTAAATCAGCCTATTGTTTTTTAGGAAAGATCTTCAATACGGTGAAAAAATGGCAAATTCCACGGGTCATCAATACAGATAAAGCAGCGACCTATGGCCATGCTTTATCACGGTTAAAGCGAGAAGGAAAATGTCCAGTAGATATTGAGCACAGGCAGATTAAGTATAAAAATAATGTCATTGAATGTGATCATGGTAAGTTAAAGCGGATCATCAGGGCCACATTAGGATTCAAATCTATGAAGACGGCTTATGCCACAATTAAAGGTATTGAAGTCATGCGTGCACTACGTAAAGGACAAGCATCGTCATTTTATTATGGTCAGCCTCAAGGTGAAGTGTGTCTAATCAACAGGGTTTTCGGTCTCTAAGCACTTTTAAAAAGGAACTTCATCGACTCAAATCTCTATTTGCAACAGTGCCGTTTGGTGGAAACCAAGATGCATTGCATCAAATTATTAGGCGATAAATTAATGGCAAGAAGCTTTCCTAGTCAGGTGAATGAAATTCATGCACGTGTAGCAGTCCTCAACAGATTTACGGAATTAGGTCGACCACTTACCCAAGTTACGCCTTAAATTTGGCTCAATTAGGGGCGCTTTGCATTTCAAATCTTTGTGTAACAAAGCCGCTGTACATTGACTCTTGATATTTTTTCCTGGTAAGCGCAAAGTCTTACAAAGTCTTGCAAGGATTTCCTTGGCCGGAACCGCAAAGCGACGCGATTGGAGAGGGCGAAATGAAAGCGCACCTACAGGTGATTTTCACGCTCGATCCCGATCAACGGCTGACGCGGGGCAGCGCGTTTTTCTCAAAAAACAAAAAGAGATGAGGCACCGTGATCGTCGGTGCCTCGTCAGATCAATCTTTACAGGAGCATCATCATGGACAGAAAACAATGCCAGGTCTGCAGCCAACCCGCCACCGTGCGGGTGGAAGCCAATCTCAACGGTCGTCACAGCACCATGCTGTTGTGTGACGACCATTACCGTCAACTGGTGCGCCAGCAAAAGCGCACCGTCTCGCCGCTGGAAGCCTTGTTCGGCTCGCGCAGCGGCCTGTTCGAGGACTTCCTCGGCAGTGACTTCTTCCGCATCGGCGACGACGCGACGCCGATGGCCGCCGATACCGATGACGTGGTCGATGCCTCGTTCGGCGAGCCCGCCGCCGCAGGTTCGGGTGCGCCGCGCCGTCGCGGCAGTGGGCTCGCCAGCCGTATCAGCGAACAGTCCGAGGCCCTATTGCAGGAGGCCGCCCGACACGCTGCCGAATTTGGCCGCGCCGAGGTGGATACCGAACACCTGCTGCTGGCGCTATCCGACAGCGATGTGGTGAAGACCATCCTGGGGCAGTTCAAGATCAAGGTCGATGACCTCAAGCAACAGATCGAATCCGAAGCCAAGCGCGGCGAGAAGCCGTTCGAGGGCGAGATCGGCGTGTCGCCCCGGGTCAAGGACGCGCTCAGCCGTGCTTTCGTGGCCTCCAATGAACTCGGCCACTCTTATGTCGGGCCGGAGCATTTCCTGATCGGGCTCGCCGAGGAAGGCGAAGGTTTGGCGGCCAACCTGCTACGCCGTTACGGTCTCACGCCGCAAGCGCTGCGCCAGCAGGTAAGCAAGGTGGTCGGCAAAGGGGCCGAGGATGGCCGCGCCGAGACGCCGACCAACACGCCCGAGCTGGATAAATACTCGCGCGACCTCACCAAGATGGCGCGCGAGGGCAAACTCGATCCAGTCATCGGCCGTGCGCAGGAGATCGAGACCACCATCGAGGTGCTGGCCCGGCGCAAGAAAAACAACCCGGTGTTGATCGGTGAGCCTGGCGTCGGCAAGACCGCCATTGTCGAAGGGCTGGCGCAGCGCATGGTCGCCGGCGAAGTGCCCGAGACGCTGCGCGACAAGCGCCTGGTCGAACTCAACATCAACGCCATGGTGGCAGGCGCCAAGTACCGCGGCGAGTTCGAGGAGCGCGTGCAGAAGGTGCTCAAGGAAGTGACCGAGCACCAGGGCGAGATGATTCTCTTCATCGACGAGGTGCACACCATCGTCGGTGCCGGCCAGGGTGGCGGCGAAGGCGGGCTGGACGTGGCCAACGTGTTCAAGCCGATGATGGCGCGCGGCGAACTGAACCTGATCGGCGCCACCACGCTCAACGAGTATCAGAAGTACATCGAGAAGGATGCCGCGCTGGAGCGTCGCTTCCAGCCGGTGATGGTGCCCGAGCCGACGGTAGCGCAGACCATGATGATCCTGCGCGGCCTGCGCGACACCTTCGAGGCGCACCACAAGGTCAGCATCACCGAGGATGCGATCATCGCCGCCGCCGAGTTGTCGGACCGCTACATCACCGCGCGCTTTTTGCCTGACAAGGCCATCGACCTGCTTGACCAGGCGGCCGCACGCGTGAAGCTGTCAGCCACGGCCCGCCCGGTGGCGGTGCAAGAGCTGGAGTCCGAACTGCACCAGCTGCGGCGTGAGCAGGACTATATGGCCTCGCGCAAGCAGTACGACAAGGCCTCCGAGCTGGGCAAGCGCATCGAGGCCAAGGAGACTGAACTCAAGAAGCTCGTCGAGGAATGGGAACGCGAGCGCGCCTCGGGCAGCGCCGAAGTCAAGGCCGAGCATGTCGCACAGATCGTCTCGCGCCTGACCGGCATTCCGGTCAACGAGCTGACGGTGGAAGAACGCGAGAAGCTGCTGCATCTGGAGCAGCGGCTGCACGAGCGCCTGGTGGGTCAGGATGAAGCAGTGCGCGCGGTGGCCGATGCCGTGCGGCTGTCGCGGGCGGGCCTGCGCGAGGGCAGCAAGCCGGTGGCGACGTTCCTGTTCCTCGGGCCGACCGGCGTGGGCAAGACCGAGCTCGCCAAGGCGCTGGCCGAGTCCATCTATGGCGATGAAGGTGCGCTGCTGCGCATCGACATGTCCGAGTACGGGGAACGCCATACCGTGGCACGCCTGGTGGGCGCGCCTCCGGGTTATGTGGGCTATGACGAGGGTGGCCAGCTCACCGAGAAGGTGCGTCGCAAGCCTTACAGCGTGTTGCTGCTGGACGAGATCGAGAAGGCGCACCCCGACGTCTACAACATCCTGCTGCAGGTGTTCGACGACGGGCGCCTCACCGACGGCAAAGGCCGGGTGGTGGATTTCACCAATACCATCATCATCGCCACCTCGAACTTGGGCTCGGACATCATCCAGCGTCGGCTGAAGGCCCGTAGCGCCGCCGGCGAGGAGTATGAGAAGACCAAGTCCGAGGTGATGGACGTGCTGCGCGGACACTTCCGCCCCGAGTTCATCAACCGCATCGACGAGATCATCGTCTTCCATGCGCTGGGCAAGGAGGAGATCCGCCATATCGTCGGCCTGCAGCTCGATCGTGTGGCCCGCAACGCCGCCAGCCAGGGCGTGACGCTGACCTTCGATCAGACCTTGATCGATCACTTCGCGGAGGAAGGCTACAAGCCCGAGTTCGGCGCGCGTGAGCTCAAGCGGCTGATCCGCAGCGAGCTGGAGACGGCACTGGCGCGCGAGATGCTGGGTGGCGGTATCGGCAAGGGCGATCACGCCAGCGCCCGCTGGGATGACAAGGCCGAACGGGTGGTCTTCGAGCGCCAGGAGCCACCCGCGAAGCCGGCCGAGCCTGAGAAGCCCGATGCCGCGAACGTGGCTGAGGCGCCGCCGAGCGACGCGAGCAAGCCTGCGCGCAAGAAGAAGTCAGCGGGCGGCGAATCTTGAGCGATGGGGGCTGTCGTGTCCGACCCCAACGGGCTGACATGGGCAGCCACCCTCGTGCCGCTGGCGGTCACTATCCCCACAGCGGGGCACGCGGTCATCTTCTTTGAGGTGATGAAGGGGCTGACTGCTCTGTCGGTCAGTCTCGCGATGTTCGCATTCAGCCCCAATAGATTCGCCTATTTTCACTATCACATACGAGGTATATCACCATGAATGAGCAAACACCGAATCCCAATGCGACGAACGAAGGAATAAACGAACAGGCTGCGGTAAGCAGCCTTCCTGTCAGTCCAGAGGCCAAGCCTGAAGTCGTCACGGAGGTACAGCCTGAGGTTCAGAAGGAAACGGACTCGCAGGCGGCAGACAAACGTAAACAAGTCCTCGATGAGGCCGTCTCGGCCTTGTCGCTGACCAAATCAGCGCTGGCCGCACTTGACGGCAAGGACACTGCACGCGCATTAGCATCGCTGGCCGAAGTGACGGGAAAGCTGGAGCTGATCGTTGCGCGCGAACCCACGCTTGCCCTGGCCCCCGTTGATGTGCGCACCATCGTGCACGACTTGTTCGCCAACACGGAAATCATTGAGGCGATGACCGACGAGGCGCTGGATGCCCTCAAACATGGCGAGGTGCAACAGGCACGTCACGTGCTGGCTTTGCTGGCCAGTGAAATCGTGATCACGGTCACCAACATCCCTCTGGCGTCCTATCCCGCAGTCGTGAAGTCAGTCGTGCCGCTGATCGATCAGGGCAAGATTGAAGAAGCCAAAGCCGCGCTGCAGGCAGCGCTCAGCACGCTGGTCGAGGAGCGCAGCGTGCTTCCGCTGCCCGTCCTGCGTGCGAAGCTGCTCCTGCAGCGCGCCGAGACCTTGGTAGAAGATGGTCAGCGCAGCGAAGCGTCCAATGAGCGCCTGGAGACATTATTGAACGAAGCCCGGCAGCAGTTGGAAATGGCAGAACTGCTGGGCTATGGAAAGAAGAAGGACTTTGAGCCCCTGTATGCTGAACTCAAGAAAGTCAAGCAAAAGACGGCTGGGGGAGGCGGCGGAAAAGGCTGGCTCGATGAAATCAAGGCAAAGCTGTCCAAGTTGTTCTGAAACCGCTGGATAGGGCGTAAGAGGGGCGCGTCGCGCCCCTCTCTTGGCTCAGGAATGTTTGCTTTTTCACCCCATTAGATCTTTGGGAGATATAGCATGAATATAGACACTATCACCGATTCCAGTGCGGATGAGCCCACCAAAACACTGTGTTCATTGACCGAAAATTGGTGGATTTTTGCGTTGCGCGGCGTCTTGGCATTGATTTTTGCAGCCCTCGCGTTCTGGATACCACAATCGGCTCTGTTGGCCATGACCATCATGTTCGGCGCATTTTCCTTGGTCAATGGCGCGTTCAACTTGTTTGCAGCGGTGCGCCATATCCAGAAAAAAGAGCGCTGGGGCTGGCTGCTGTTCAGCGGCATTGTCGGCATACTTACGGGCGTCGTCGTCCTGGTTGCTCCTTGGGTCGCCACGATAGTCTTGGCTTCTTTTTTATGGGCTAGCGTGGGCTTCTGGGCGATTTTCACCGGTGTGCTGGAGATATCCGCCGCCGTTCGGCTGCGTCGGGAAATCAAGGGTGAAATCTGGCTTGCCCTCAGTGGACTGCTCTCGATTATACTTGGCGCTATCGTCTTGTGGATATTTTTTACCCGTCCGGTCGAGTCATTCGTGGCCGCAGGCTGGCTGTTGGGTTTCCATGCGGCAGTCTATGGCGTCACGCTTTTGTTCTTTAGTTGGAGTCTTCGCAAAACGCGCCTGGGGTAAGAGCGTGCCAAACCAAAATCTATATCTATGGATATGAGCATCCTCGATTCATACCTCCATAGAAATGACATCAAAGGAGTCATACATGCAGATGCAATATAGCTATCGAGCTGTCGACAAAGAGTTTCATGAACCATGGCAGAGAGCTTTGGGAAATGCGGTCGAGCGCGACCTCAAGCCATTGCTCGACAAACACACTAAAGATTCAGTGCGACTTCGAATCGTCCTTGATCGCGACAAGACCAAGCGGCAATTTCTGGCCAGTGGCTATATGCACCTGCCCGGCAGAAAGATTGTCAGCGTTACTGCATCACATGACGAGCTGACGCCCCTCGCGCAGATGCTCGCACAGTCGTTGTTCCGTCAGGCCAAGAAGCATTTTGACCGGCTGCATGCTCAGGACCAAATCAAGCGCAAAGCACGACGCAAGCGCTTGCGCGAGCTCAAGGTGCGAATTGCCGCAAAACCCGCGTCAGCCGCCCATGAGGCCAACGTGACCCGAATGCCTCTACTGTCGAAACTTGAGGCTGTCGCAAGGCGTGAGCTGGCTTATCTGCGGGCCGTCGGCGATTTACCGCGCGATTATCCGACGCTGCGCGACGTGGTGGATGAAGCGATTGTCCAAGCTGAGGTGGAATGGCAATCCGTGCCGGAAGAAAAAGCGGCTTACTTCGGTCTTCTGAAACATCTGTTCGCCGTCCTGGATCACGAAGTGGCAAACAGCCGGCAATTTGGCGAATTCGTTTCTCTGGACGCGCCGGTCGAACCGGATGCCCAGGACGTCGCCGAGGCCATGGTGGAAGAGGAAGTCTTCGAATTTTATCAGCCCGATGACACACTCAGGCTTGCCGATATCATCGCTGACAGTCAGCATCCCGATGCCGCAACGATCGCGGAACAGGAGGAGCTAGTTGATCGGTCGAGCGAGTTCGCTTTCGCATTCGACCTGCTGAAGGACATGCCGCGTTTGTGGCGGCGCATTTTTCTGCTTATCCGTGTGGACGGGCTGGATGCCAGCAGCGTCTCTGAGATCCTGCTGATTCCTAGTAAGGAAGATACTGTCCAAAGGTGGCTCATGCAGGCCGAAGCGTTCATCGCTGCTCATTTGGAAGAGGCCGGAGTAAGCAAAGACGGGAACGATTGGCTCCAAGGCGTTGATTGGTCGGCATTGTCTGTGACCCGAAGCGCGGCAGCCTCACTGTGGTCCAAGGAGGCGAACCATGAAGAATGATCTTCACCTCGTCTGCCCGCATGCCAGTCCATCAACCGCGTACCGACTGCGAAGCTATCGGAACATCCCAACTGTGGCCGCTGCCAGCAGCCCTTGTTCACGGGCGAGCCCCGCGAGTTGACCGGCGTGCTCGGCCACGAAATCGCGCATATTGCGAACGAGGATTTGCGTGTCATGGGCCTGGCCGATTCCATCAGCCGGCTCACCCATCTTCTGGCCTTGTTGGGGCAAATCATGCTCCTCTTCAGCCTGCTGGCCTTGCTGTGGGGCACAGTCGCTATCCAGTGGCCGGCGCTGCTGTTGCTGGCCGTTTCGCCGCAGCTCGCGCTGCTGGGTTTGTCGCGGGTGCACGAATTCGACGCCGACCGGCTCACCGCCGAATTGACCGGCGACCCACAGGGATTGGCTTTGGCGCTCGCCAAGATCGAGCGGGAGAGTCGCGCCTGGCTGCTGCCCGGATGGGGCAACCCGGAACCCTCCTGGTTGCGCACGCATCCGGCGACGACAGAGCGCATCCAACGCTTGCGGGAATTGGCTGATTCGATGGCACCGCAACCGCTTCATTCCAGCCCATTTCTGCCGGACATCCCCTTGGCGCCACGCCCACCGCGTTGGCGCGCCAGCGGTGTCTGGTGCTGATTTCAACAAGGAGAATGGCATGACCTACCCCGACCTCAACAGCCGCCCGGCGCCGGACCGATTCATCCGGCGCTGGCTCGTCATCACTGGCTGCATCGCCGCACTCATGCTGCTGTGGCAGTTCTTGCCTGCCATCGAAGCCTGGTTCAGTCCGCGCGAAGCGGCCGAGCGCACGGTGACACCGCGTGGTGATCTGGCGGCAGACGAGCAGACCACCATCCAACTGTTCGAGAAATCGCGCGGGTCGGTGGTTTACATCACCACGGCGCAACTGGTGCGTGACGTCTGGTCGCGCAATGTCTTTTCCGTGCCGCGCGGCACCGGCTCCGGCTTCATCTGGGACGATGCCGGCCACGTGGTGACCAACTTCCACGTCATCCAGGGGGCATCGTCTGCCACGGTCAAACTGGCCGACGGTCGCGATTATCAGGCTGCGCTGGTGGGCGCCAGCCCCGAGCACGACATCGCCGTGCTCAAGATCGGCGTCGGCTTCAAGCGCCCGCCCGCTGTGCCGGTGGGCACCAGTGCCGACCTCAAGGTCGGGCAGAAAGTGTTCGCTATCGGCAATCCCTTCGGATTGGACTGGACGCTCACCACCGGCATCGTCTCGGCGCTCGACCGCACCCTCGACGGCGAAGGGGGCGGGCCTGCCATCGATCACCTGATCCAGACCGACGCCGCTATCAACCCCGGCAACTCCGGCGGCCCGCTGCTCGATTCGGCCGGGCGGCTGATCGGCATCAACACCGCCATCTATAGCCCTTCGGGCGCGTCCGCTGGCATCGGTTTCGCTGTGCCGGTGGATACCGTCATGCGCGTGGTGCCGCAACTCATAAAGACCGGCAAGTACATCCGTCCGGCGCTGGGCATCGAGGTGGATGAGCAGCTCAACGCGCGTCTGCAGGCGCTGACCGGTAGTAAGGGCGTATTCGTATTGCGCGTGACGCCGGGCTCGGTGGCGCACAGGGCCGGGCTCGTCGGCATCAAGGTCACCGCAGGCGGCATCGTGCCCGGCGATCGCGTTATCAGCATCGACGGTATCGCCGTCGACGACGTCACCACATTACAGGCCCGGCTAGACGACAAGAACGTTGGAGATGTTGTGGTCTTGTTAGTGGAGCGGGCCGGCAAGACTCGCGAGATGCTTGTGGAACTACAACCGGGAGTTTGATGGAAAGTGGGTCATGGATCTGCACAGCGAAGCAGTCAAGCTGTTTTTGAGTAATAAAGTTAAATACTAGGTAATAAATAATCATACTTAGTAATAAAGTTTCATACGAATTTTCAAAATAAAGAAAATATATTCATTATTTTCAGTATTTTGTAATTTTGGTATGAAACTTTTTTTATTTTGATAGAATTAAATTTAGACTAGCCCTGCCTATAGTATGATACTTTAATAAATACAATATAATTTTGGAACCAATAAAAACAAATACTTATGCACAACAAAGGATGAAACTTTATTACTCTCATATAGGTGTTTATTCTTCCTATACTCGACCGGATGTTGTGGCGACCTGCAAAAGACCGACACCGAAGATCAGCCGCCGCAGCTCCATCAGCTTGCCAAGCGAGAATTCCAGCCCCAGCATGAACAGCAACAAGATCACGCCCAATTCACCGATAGCGCCAAGGGTTGCTTCACCATCAATAAGCTCGAGACCGTGCGGGCCCAAAGCCATGCCTGCAAGCAAAAACCCAACGATCGAAGGAACACCTAAACGGGAGCATATGGCAACGGCAATGAATGCGCCCGAAATCAGGGTCGCACCCGCAATCAGGAATTCGGCGGTTCCATGCATCGACTTCAGCCCCTTCGCCCGGATACTGTCGTTCCAATCCACGCCGGCGGATCAGAGGCTGGAAAGGACTCGATGGCAGCCTCCAGAACTGGATCGAGAAACTCAGCCTCCGATTTCTGCGGCGTTCCCGTGTTTTCGGATGCGCCGTATCCTTTTGGGAGGTGATGCTCCGACATCGTCGGTTGCCCCATCTGAACCCACCCTTCCTTGGAAGTATCGACCCCGCGATAAAGCTGATGACTGCTTGTGCCCGCCCAAGGGTTTGGTCCGATGCGCCGCGGACGATCTTCACGCACGATATAGCGCCAATCGTTCTTGAGGGCATAGTCGACAGCGCTGTCGCGATCTGGAAATGTCATCCTGATAGGCCGGTAAGGATCCTGAGACGTCGTCCATCCCATCAAGGGCTCAAGGTTCTGCGGGCGTGACGGTTCGAACTCCAGAACCCAGTGTCGGGATCGTGGCGCGGACGTGGCGGCCGCGCGCGGGTCGGTAAATGATGGCGGTTGGCACATCATGAGAACGAAGGTTGGTTCCGGGAATTGTTGGTGCGAATGGCGGGCGGTTATGTCCTTGCATCATCTTTCGAATCTCCTTTCTTCTGTTTATTGTTGGCTGCATTTGCGTCTGGCTTGGACTTTGAGTGCTCGATGTCGTCCAGCCGCTCGATCTTGCGTGAGTTCGCCATGATCGTTTCTACAGCCGACCGAAGCGCTTCAGGGTCGTTGTCGCTGCTGATGTCCGAACGCATCGCAATCGTGACTTCAGCTACGGCATGCATCACCTGTTCTGCGTCATTGCCGTTCAACTGGCCATCCTCAAGTCCATCAACAAGCAGATCAAGAACGCGTCGGAACGCTTCGACAACTGGCGCGCTGCCGACAACGGCAAGCTTGTGGCTGATGACCCTGAGTTCATCAATGAGCGCAAAATCATGACGTTCACGCTCCACGATTTCAGCAACCTTTTCGATGACGCGCATATATGTGTCATGCTTTTGTTGAAAAAGAAGAACTTGCCCTTCTTTTCTTAACTCAAGCTCAGTCTGGCGATTGAGGAGCACAGCTGTCAGATAGATAGTGGCAGCTGCACCCAGGAACACTAGGATCATCTCTTGGGCAAAAGGAACGTTTTCACCAACAAAGTATAAGCCGCGGTAGGCTGCGTAACCTACGCCCACTAAAACAATGGAAATTACCAGGTAGGCGACGTCCCTGCCGCGAAAGCTCGTCTTTACCGGTGGCTTCATGGGTTGGCCTTTCTTAATCATGGCTGTCGTTGCCTAGCGAACGGGTGTCAGGGGCAGGTTCGGTCTCCTTTTCGGGCCGCAAGAGAATAGGGGTTGGTCCAGAGCCAAATACATTGAACCCATCCCGCAGACAGCGCTCGAAAATCGTTTCATCCCAGTTCGAGAAATCTCTTTCCACTTCATATGTATATTTTGGCCGTGTCATTGGGCACCAGCCGGAGCTTCGATCCGAAAGGCAGGGGCTTTTCCATCCTTGTCCTGGCCGGCATAAAGCGTCAGATGCGGATAAGGGATTTCGATGCCAAGTTCGTCGAAGCGCTGTTTTATCCTGTGCAGATATTCGCGCCGGATTGACCATTGCTCACCTGGCAAGACCTTGAGGCGAAGACGCAGGATAACCGAAGAGTCACCCAACGTTTCGACCCCAAAGACCTCTGGCTCGGCTAATATTCTCGTTGACCAGGTTGTTTCCGAAGCTAGCTCACGGGCGACACTCTCCATAACGTTCAATGCCTCCTGAAGGTTTTCGCGATAGGCGACACCGACATCGATTACGGCCATCGAATAGTCCGTTGTCTTATTTGTCAGATTGGTGATGGCTCCGTTGGGCACATAGACCACGTCACCATTGAGTTGACGCAGGCGCACATAGCGCAACGTCATCTCTTCGACTTGGCCTGCCACACCGCCAATATCCACGATATCCCCGATGCGGAGTTGCCCTTCCAGCAACAAGACCAAACCCGAAAAATAGTCTTTTATCAGGCTCTGCGCAGCAAACCCCACTGCGATGCCGCTTACCCCCGCAGTCGTCAGGATCGGTGCCACAGAAATGCCAAGGATTGAGAGGGAAATGGTCACGGCCAAGGCCCACACGACCAGCCGACTGACGAAACGGATCAGACGAAAAGATGTTTCAATGCGTTTGACCTCATCTGCAGATCTCTTGGAAGTGCGGGTTCTTTTGCTGATGCGTGTGATGGCCCGCGAAAGCACTGCGGACACGAGCCACGCCACGGTCATGACGAGCACAATCTGTGCAACTGTTTGGGAAACGGAAATAAGGCCGGATAGGAGCTCTGCCTGTGTGACCTGCAAATTCAAAAAATTCATTTATATGCACTCCCTATTATTCTGCAACGAAAGGTCGGCTGGCGCAGCGCTGCTTCTCTTTTTTTAAAGGCAGCCAGGTCCTGTGACGTGCCTGGCCGCCGTTCTCGCGTTTTAAGTGGCTGTAGTTTCGGCCCCAGCGTGTCGTCCGAAGCGCTGACTTTCCGAAGCTTCAATGCCAACAGGATCATGGTTACACCGAAGATTGCGGCATAGACGCCCAACAACCAACCGAGGGCCATAATACTGCCTGCGGGTGTCGTGAACAAGACCCATGTGACGGCAGCGCCAAGCAAGATGGAAATGACACCGCTGAGGACGAGCAACCATTCCCCCTCGATTTCCTTACGGAGCCGAAAGGCCGCGACGATCTCCATCACGCCGGATGTGATCGACCAGAATGCAACCATCGTCCAGAGAAACACGGTTAACACGAGTGTCGCGACGAACGGGCTGACCAGGACGATAAGCCCGGTTGCGATGCCAAGGAGGCCGCTGAAGATCAACCAGCCCCAGCTTTCACCCTGACGCATGTTTTTATAGCCCGACCAAAGCCCCAGTACGCCATCCGCAAAGGAGTAGGCACCAAACACAATGGTCAGTGTTAGGACCGCTTCAGCGGGCATCAGCCATGCCAGGGCGGCAAGAATGACGGCAACGATGCCGCGCCACAGGAAAGCCTTCCAGTCGGCTTGGGAAACAAGTCTTGGAAAACCACACTCTGCGTTGTGATATGGTAGCTCATGAGAAGACCTGTTTGATGTACAACTGTTTGTTTTGCAACAACATTTTAGCACACAATAGGCCTTCTCATCCTTTGTGTGGTGAATAATTCAGGTTAGGAGTATGAGGGAGCAGAATCACCCGTTTTTCGGACCAAGTTTCCATGCCAAAATGGCAAACACTCCCTCCGGCCAATTTGACGGTGCCAAAAAGATTCGATTTGTCCCCAGGCGCATGGCTGCGGGAGACGCGCCGTGGCTTCTTGGCCGATGCTTTATCTTTCGAAATAGGCATGCTGGGGGTTCCACGTATCACTCGATGGTGCCTCAAGGGAATCATCCAACTGAGTTGTCGCTCTCCAGGAAACTGTCACCCCATGTCTTGGGAGACATCACCGCGATCGGGGGCAGGAGAAGCGGAATTTGGTTCACGCCGGATGGCATTCACCGTCAGCTCGACGAGCTACGGATCGACTTCGGCTTCTGCCAAACCATGGAGTTTAACGAGCTTTGGCCTCATGAGTACAGAGCGGTACTCGCCCAGAAGCGCTGGCGACAGCAGGTAAAGCAATGCCCTCGACAACATCGCATCCAGGACCGACGCTACCGGACTGTCGCCGGAATCCGCATCAGACCGGCGACCACGACATTCGTATCGACGACGAATACGGGTGGGTTCATTGCGAGCCCTCCTCCCTGTACCGCTGTCAGCAAAACACACTGGATCCCCGCGTTCGCGAAGATGACGACGCGTAAGTCAGCGCTATACCGGTCTGCCCCTGGTCTTGCGGCGCCGCAGCGATTGGCTGGCCCCGCGTTCGGCTCGGCGCGTGACCGCATTCCGGCGACGTGACGCTCTGCAATCATCCGTTTGCGCAGGATATTGGTTCTGGCGATACACCGTCCGCACGAAACGACAGATGGGATCGATTGACGCAGTGGGCGCTTGACCAGCACGCGGATGCGTGCCCGCGCGCTCTCGCGCACCTGCCAGTCGATGCTGACATTGGCCTTCACGCGCTCGACCCGCTCATGGGCGAGATTACACCACGTGCTCACAGGCGCCTGATCATAACGCCCAGTACAAGGTGACGCGAAAATTGAGCTGATAGTCGTCCTGGTCCGGCGTGACCGTTTTCAACGGGAAC
The DNA here is from genome assembly GCF_029024105.1 of Acinetobacter lwoffii. Taxonomy (NCBI): domain Bacteria; kingdom Pseudomonadati; phylum Pseudomonadota; class Gammaproteobacteria; order Moraxellales; family Moraxellaceae; genus Acinetobacter; species Acinetobacter lwoffii. Next base: position 170,624 of record NZ_CP118964.1, read on the forward strand.
CCGGCGCTGAGCTCGCCCGTGAGCCATTGTGCATAACGAAACGATAGACCCATACCAGCACTCGCAAGATATTTGCCCCTGGAGCAAGCGCTCTATGCCCGTCAGCCCGTGGACTCCGATGCACTGGTCCACCACTCCGACCGAGGCTCGCAGTATGTGTCCATCCGCTACACGGAGCGCCTGGCTGAGATGGGCATCGAACCGTCGGTTGGAAGCCGTGGCGACAGCTACGACAACGCCCTGGCCGAGACTATCAACGGGCTGTACAAAGCGGAGCTGATTCATCGACGCGGCCCCTGGAAAACCCGGGAATCCGTCGAACTGGCCACGCTGCACTGGGTACACTGGTTCAACCACCATCGACTGTTGGAGCCCATCGGGTATATCCCGCCGGCGGAAGCAGGTTGTTTTCAATCGAGTGCAGAGGCGGACAAAGACTGCTACGGGTCGGCAGCAGCGACTGAGTGCTTCAGAATCGTGCAACCAGGCGATAAACTGTATAGAAAAACACAATATCGCAAGGACGCGGATCATGCCCCACGCGGCGGCGGCCAGGATGGCCAGCCGGGAGCGGGATGCTGGTCGTTACCAGCGTCACCGGCCCGAGCAAACCCTGCTCTATCAGATCGTCGACGAGTATTACCCGGCGCTCGCTGCCCATTTGGCTGAGCAGGGCAGGGAACTACCGAGTTATGTGGGGTAAGCGGATTAAATGGTTGATCTTACCTTTGCATGAGAGTGAGACAGACCGGCATCTCATCGGATTATCTGGTTGATGCTTCACCTACTGCTGGTGCATGTTTCCTTCGCTAATTCCAGCAAGAACCCCACACGCCTCAACTTCCCGGTCATCGTTGCAACTCGCTCTCAGTGAAACGAGTTGTTTCTCAAGCGCTTGCAGAGCGGTTATCTGCGACCGCACATGAGAGATGTGATCATCGAGCAAGGCGTTGACGGCGGTACAAGGCTGATGAGGGTCGTCCTGATAGCTCTGTAGTTCGTGAATCTCAGCCAGTGACAGGCCCAGGATTCTGCAGCGACGGATGAAGGCCAGCCCCTCACCATGCTTCTCGGTATAGACACGGTAACCGTTGTCCTGCCGATCAGGCGGCGGCAACAAGCCCTGCTGTTCATAGAAGCGGATCGTCTGTGTTTCGACCCCTACCAACTGCGCCAACTGACCAATGCGCATCAGCCTCCTCCCCAACGGATTCTTTACTCTATTGACCTTATAGTAGCTTTATAGTTTTAAATGGTACCACAACATTGTTCAAGTGGAGTCGTATCATGAGCAAATCCTGTGGTGGCGCCTGTGGCGGTGATGCAACGTCCGCAGCGGATACCGATATACAGGCCTCCTCCGAGGCGCCAGGGAGATGGGTCAGTGTTTATGCCGTGCCGAAGATGGACTGTCCATCAGAAGAACGAATGATTCGCCTAGCCCTGAACGGCTTTGAGGAGATTCGGGCGCTGTCCTTCGACTTGTCGAACCGCCGGCTGAAGGTCGTGCATGACGGCGAGGTCGAGCCCGTCACCTCGAAACTGAAGACCTTGGGGCTAGGCGCCTCGCTTCAGGAAACCGTCGCTGCAAATCCGGAGACCATCAAGGCCGCCGAGTTTTCGGCAGCTTCTGCTAAGCAAGAATCCGGGACCCTGCGCTGGTTGCTCGGCATCAATGCACTTCTGTTCGTGGTGGAAATGACTGCCGGTCTGATCGCCCAGTCCACCGGCCTGATTGGAGAATCCCTGGACAATTTTGCCGATGCGGCGGTGTACGGGCTTGCCCTTTATGCGGTTGGACATAGCGTGAAAATGCAGGTACGTGCCGCGCATCTTGCTGGTGTACTGCAACTGATCTTGGCTGTGGGCGTACTCATAGAGGTGGTGAGACGCTTTGTATTCGGTAGTGAGCCTGAATCGCTGGTGATGATGGCTATCGCATTCGTCGCATTGATTGCCAATACCAGTTGTCTGCTGCTCATATCCAAACATCGGGAGGGCGGGGCGCACATGAAGGCAAGCTGGATATTCTCGGCCAACGACGTGGTGATCAACCTGGGGGTCATCACCGCCGGCGCTCTGGTCGCGTGGACCGGGTCCAATTATCCGGATCTGATTATCGGCACCATCGCGGGGGTAATTGTACTTAACGGTGCTAGACGCATTCTGGCGCTCAAGGATTAAGCAATGTCCATTTTTGGCAAACATCTGTCACCGTACGCTCTGTTGTCCATATCGGGCCTGCTGGCAGCGTCTGATCAGGCCGTAAAATGGCTGGTGCAACAATCAATGGCATATGGCGAGTCTATTTCAGTGACCTCATACTTTAACTGGGTACACGTATGGAATACCGGTGCCGCATTCAGTCTTTTTGCGAATGGTGGAGGCTGGCAGCGCTACTTTTTTATCGGAATCGCGGTAGTGGTCTCGATTTTTCTGATCAAGCTGATCCTTGAAAATCGTCATAAAGGAGAAGCCATCGCTTACAGTCTTATCCTCGGTGGCGCCATGGGCAACCTGATTGACCGGGTCTTTCGCGGCTATGTTGTGGATTCCTTTGATTTCTATTGGCGAGACTGGCATTGGCCGGCCTTCAACCTGGCTGATATTGCAATTGTCCTCGGTGCCTTACTTTTAGTTTCCAGCAGCTTGTTGGGTAAAAAAGCAAACACCAATGCCGAGTCGGATGGATCTGACTGACACCTACGCCTATACAACACCATGACCGAACTTCCCGACAACATCCTTCACCTGCCGCAATACCAAGTACTGGGCTGCAAATCAACCGACGACGAAATGCACTTCCAGGTGGACGTGCCCGATCCCATCGCCTGCGAGGAATGCGGCGTGCAGGGTGAGTTCGTACGGTTCGGCAAGCGTGACGTTCCCTATCGTGATCTGCCCATCCACGGCAAGCGGGTCACTCTCTGGGTGGTCCGCCGCCGATACACCTGCCGGGCCTGCAAGACAACATTCAGGCCCCAGCTACCGGAGATGGTGGACGGATTCCGTATGACACTGCGGCTGCATGAGTACGTGGAGAAGGAATCCTTCAACCACCCCTACACCTTTGTGGCGGCACAGACCGGCCTGGACGAGAAGACGGTGCGCGACATCTTCAACGCCCGCGCCGAGTTGCTGGGGCGCTGGCACCGCTTCGAGACGCCCCGCATCCTGGGCATTGACGAGCTATACCTGAACAAGCGCTACCGCTGCATTCTGACCAACATTGAGGAGCGAACCCTGCTCGACCTGCTGGCCACCCGCCGCCAGGACGTGGTGACCAACTACCTGATGAAGCTGAAAGACCGGCAGAAGGTCGAGATCGTCAGCATGGACATGTGGAACCCCTACCGGGCAGCGGTCAAGGCTGTGCTGCCCCAGGCCCGTATCGTGGTCGATAAGTTCCATGTGGTGCGCATGGCCAACGATGCCCTAGAGAGAGTGCGCAAGGACCTCAGAAAGGAGCTGAAACCGTCCCAGAGCCGGACTCTCAAGGGAGACCGGAAAATCCTGCTGAAACGCGCTCACGAAGTCTCAGACCGGGAGCGCCTCATCATGGAGACCTGGACAGGCGCGTTCCCGCAACTGCTGGCCGCCTACGAGCACAAGGAGCGCTTCTACGGCATCTGGGACGCCACCACACGGCTCCAGGCAGAAGCCGCCCTGGACGAGTGGATAGCCACCATCCCGAAGGGCCAAAAGGAAGTCTGGAGCGATCTGGTCAGGGCAGTGGGAAACTGGCGCGAAGAGACCATGACCTACTTCGAGACGGACATGCCCGTCACCAACGCTTACACGGAGTCCATCAACCGACTGGCCAAGGACAAGAACCGTGAAGGGCGCGGTTACTCCTTCGAGGTGATGCGGGCACGAATGCTCTACACCACGAAGCACAAGAAGAAGGCACCGACTGCGAAGGTCTCTCCTTTCTACAAGAAAACCATCGGTTACGGACTGCCGGACTTCGCAGAGGAACTCAACTACGGAGTCGATCTATCAACCATCTGAGGGTGGTATCAGATTGATGGGGTGAAGGTGCCCCATCAACCATTAAATCCGTATACCCACTAAAGTCTACGTGTTAGATCAGACAACTGGCGAAGTGCGTATAGACGACTACTCTAATGATGCATCACAAGAAAGAACCAACCCAGAATCCAACCAGCCTCAAACCGCACAAGTAACGCCAGCAATCTTTGATGGATTAGCATCTGCGACAGCGACAATCGCTGCTGATTCCTCAATGATCCATGGTCTTGGAAGGACTGTAATTAGCTGTCCATTTGGTGGGCAAGAGGCTTTTGTATCAGGCTTCATGGCATCAACCGTCGCTCGCGATCCGGTTGCTGGTATCCGTGATGGCTTCATCACCCAAGACAATTTCCTCACTTCGGCTTCAGACGTCAATTTCAGTATCATTCGAATTCCAGGAGGGGCGAAGAATCCCCAAAATCGTACAACGATGGAAACGACTCATAATGGGTTTTGTGGCGATGAGCTATTCGTTCGTCAGCAGGTGGCCACATGGCCGCCACTACGGATTGATATTGTCATGGATGACACCGGCTCAATGGGGGATGAAATTGGAGGGTTAAAATCAGCGCTGACCAGCTTTATTAACTCCCGAAATTCCGATCCAACCCAGCCACAACGAGGGGTTTCCTACGAGCTTATCAGCTTCAAAGACAGCCCCCGTCTTCGCCTGGCGAACACCGAAGACACCGCGGCTGCAATCAATGCGGTTGGCTCATTGTCTGCTTCTGGCGGCGGAGACTGTCCTGAGGACGCGCTTGGAGGTCTTGGCCTTGCCCTGAACCGCCTTGAGGGAGATGAGAATTACGAAGGCAGCATTGTCCTCGCAACGGATGCATCCCCCCATAATGGCGATATCAGCGGACTAATCGCTCGGGCCCAGGCCGAAGGAATCCGGATAAATGTGCTGTTGACAGGGGACTGTGTTGCGGCCGCAAGCACCAGTAGCTCACGCACCGCAACTACAACCACAACCATATCTCCATTAGCAACACTCTCTGCACGGGAGGTTTTTTCTCGGATTGCTGAAGAAACCGATGGTGAGTATGTGTATGCGCCTGGCGGCACAGCAGAGGAATACGCTCAAGTGCTTGAAGACATGTTTGATTCTGCGCTATCAGGTGGGGACAGTGAGCCACCCGAAGTAACGGTCACAGTGACTCCTAATGAGCTTTGGCCGGTTAACCATAGAATGGTGCCTATCGGGGTCTCTGTCTCCGCAGTCGACGACAAAGATCCTAGTCCACTAATAGCGTTAGAAAGCATAACATCCAGTGAACCGGCTAACGGACAAGGTGACGGCAATACCGAGGAGGATATCCTGGTAGAGGAAGACGGCACCATTTACCTGCGCGCAGAACGAAGTGGCAACGGAGAAGGTCGGGTTTACACGATCACTTATCGCGCAACGGATGCAAACGGTAATGCTGGCTTCGGTTCTGCCGAAGTTCTCGTTCCGCATTCCAAGGGAAAATAAAGCCTTACCCGCAATGAACCTGCCGACCAGCATCAATTGGTCGGCAGGTCTTTCACCCTCAATACCTCAGGCAGCATCTTTATATTTCCCTTGTTATTCATGCAGTTACGCCAATTTTGGCGGATTTTTCACGTTTGTCTGCCAACCCTCTTGTTTGCCTTTTGATGGCGCATACCATTGCGTAGCAGGATCAAACCAAATGGCAATATTTCCGCGACTCATGAGTGCTCGGTTATATGCGGGCCAATTGGTTGTGCGGTAGATTTTGTGTAGGCTTCTTCATTTGAAAATTATATCGCTGAAAAACCCTTTACAGATAGGTTTGTGCAACAAAGCCCATTTTATGTATTTCATGACGAACAAATTAAAATTGCACATATATATATTGTATACTTAGAGTATACCCTAAAATTACATTTTAAAAGTTCTTAAAAACATGTACCATTTAAATGTTTTTTAATCATAAGTAACATGTAACTTTGGTATTAAAGATTTATAATTTACGAAATTGTTCATTTTTATCCAATTGGGGCGTAAAAAGTGAAAGGCCAAAAAGTAGGCTATGTGCGAGTGAGTTCGGTCGAGCAAAATACGGGACGTCAACTTGAGGGAATTGAAGTCGACCGGATTTTTGTTGACCGTGCTTCAGGTAAAAATACCGACCGACCGAAATTTCAGGAAATGTTGAATTATGTCCGGGAAGGAGACCGGGTGATAGTACATTCCATGGATCGTTTTGCGCGAAGCTTAAAAGATTTGGTGACTGAAGTGGATAAACTGGTCAAACGAGGGATTGCCATCCAGTTTGTAAAAGAAAATATTACTTTTACGGCCCAATCCACCCCGATGGATAATTTGATGCTGCAACTGATGGGTGCTTTTGCACAGTTTGAACGTGAGATCATTTTAGAGCGGCAAAAGGAAGGAATTAAACTTGCCTCTTCTCAAGGGAAGTACAAAGGCCGGGTACATAAATTGAAACCTGATCAGGCTGAAGCTTTGCGACAAGACTGGAAGGAAGGGAAGTACCCTTCAAAAATGGCATTAGGCCAGGCATTTGGAATTAGTCGCCAAGCGGTATATCGGTATTTAAAAGCCGGGAAATAACTCAATTGAAATTGGCGACTATATTTAGTTTAGCTTATGAAAATCGTGAAACGTTGATTAAATAATAAGTGCAGAAAGCAAAGAGTTACTAATTTTATACAATATAAGTTTTTGATTTATAATTAATTAACTCGATTGCAATCTAGCTTTTTCAGCAACGATTTATCTTTTTTAAAATAGTATTAATTTATTTTTTGAGAACAAACCTTAACAAAATTACAAGTTTGTAATTTTGTCGTCATTCGGATGTATATATTTACTCATTATTATAAGTAAAGATTTTTTTGGTCCAAGATATGATCAGATTCAATAATATGTACATGAAGATTATTTTAGTTATTTTTACTATAGTTTTTTCAACCAGTAGTTTTGCTGATGGGGGACTCCGTTTCTTAGAGAAAAATTTAGAAATAATTAACAAATAATTAACATAGTAATTTAAATTAAAAAGTGATTTATCAGGTGAATTTTAACTATATAAATAATTTATTTAATTTAATAAACCTTTCATAAATCATTTTTTGCTCAGTTCTATGTTGTAAATTCCAGCAATTATCATAGCCACGCGGCTGTTACTGAAGAGAATAGTAAGAAGCTAATATTTACTGTAGGTTTGACCACTACGTTTTAATCGTAGAAATTATAACCGTTTTTATTACTCAAAGTTTAACTTTTGTGATTATCTAAAAACACATAGCGGTCGAATGGCCATATTAACTGACTTAAAATCAGTCGCATACTTTAATGTAGCGGTTCTGATAGCACAAAAGTTCGCAGCATGAAAACGGAACCGGCATAATTGATTTATAGTGAACCCATACACTAAGCATAATGATTTAGAGGACGATAATCCCAATGAAAAAATTCCTTTTAGGAGCTGTTGCCGCATCTGTTTTGGCCTTTTCAGGCAATGCTATGGCCAATTTTGTGGCAGGTCAGGACTATCAGGTGGTTGCAAAACCAGTCAAAGTCGAAAAACCGGGCAGAATTGAGGTACGTGAATTCTTCTGGTACGGCTGTGGTCACTGTTTCGCGCTTGAACCACATATGCAGGGCTGGTTGAAAAAATTACCAAAAGATGTACGTTTTGTACGTACGCCGGCTGCAATGAATCCACTCTGGGAGCAGGCAGCGCGTGCTTATTATGTGTCTGAAGCATTGGGTGTGCGTCAAAAAGCACATTTACAATTATTCCATGATATTCATGATAAGCAACGTCCAATTTTAGAACAGGCGCAATTGGCCAAGTTCTATACCCGCTATGGTATTCCTGAAGCGAAATTTAACAGCACTTATAAATCTTTCCCGATCACTTCGAAAATTGCCCAAGCCAAAAATCTGGCTGCTCAGTATCAGTTAAGTGGTGTTCCGGCAGTGACCGTGAATGGTAAATATATTGTGCAGGGTAATGATGCCAAAGTCATTCAGGTGGTGAATTACCTGATCGAGAAAGAGCGTAAAGCCAAATAAGACGCGATTGATTATCTCTAAAAAAAACCTGCATCGAATCTGCAGGTTTTTTTATTTAAACTGGAGGAATGGTTATTTACGTCCTGACTGCCGGATCTGGTGTTTCTATCGGCGGGCGATACCAGTGTAAAATTCCTCGGAATAAGAGCTGCATCTGCAACACGCTTTGCGCTTTAAAGTAATGAATTTTCCTTTCTATTTCAACACGCAGAATTGCCGAGGCGCCCCGACGCTCTACAACAAACAAATTCTAATCTAAGATTTACATAAATAGACTGATAAAGTTTAAAAGGAATAAATATTAATTTAAACAACATGGAAATTCTTGTTAATTTCAACAGAAATATGAACAATCTCTTCATGAATTGACAAAGCTTTACGAACTACCTCTGCTGTTAAGGAGTCATTAACTGTATTTAGGGATAAAATACATGAAAATTTACTTCTACCTACTTTCCAGACATGCAGATCAGTAATCGTAATTTGGTTATCTAATTCCTCTACAACTTCCTGAATCTCCTTTACTACAGGATGTTCCATCTCTGCATCAAGCAATGTTTTACCTGTTTCTCTAATCAATCCCCAAGACCATTGTGCTACAAGCACTGCACCTACGATCCCTAGAATTGCATCTAAAAAATCCCATCCAAAATACTTCCCTGCGAAAAGTGCAATAATCGCTAATACAGAAGTTACTGCATCTGCTACTACATGAAGAAAAGCGGCTTTCTGGTTTAAGTCATGGTCATCATGAGAGTGATGATGGTGGTGGTGACCATTTTCACGTAGTAACCAGGCACAAATAAAATTAACGATCAAGCCAACAATCGCAATTGAAATTGCCTCGTTGTAGTGAATATTCACAGGATTGAATAAACGTTCTATCGATTGAACACCCATGAATACAGCAACAACCATCAATAAAATGGCACTCGAATATCCAGCTAAGATTTCTATCTTCCATGTACCGAAACAGAATCTCTGATCACGAGCATATTTTCGAGCCATTTTATAGGCAAAATAAGCTAAGCCCAATGCCAACATATGAGAACTCATATGCCATCCATCAGCCAATAAAGCCATGGAATTAAAGAACCATCCTCCAAAAATTTCAAACACCATCATTACACCAGTGAGGATGGTTGCGATTAAAATTTTCTTTTGTGCTAAAGGATTTCCTTCGTCAAATTGATGCGAATGGTCACTTTTAACATTATTTAGATATTACATTTTATTGCACCACAATTAATACTCCCCCATAGTATATGTTCTTGAGGTTGAATAGTATGTCTCACTTAAATCAGAACAAAAAAATTTTAAATCGGATTAGACGAATTCAAGGTCAAACTAATGCCCTTGAACAGAATATTTTAAATTCTGAAAATTCTTGTATTGAGGTATTACAGCAAGTTGCAGCAATTAAAGGTGCGATAAATGGCTTAATGAATGAGTTAATAGAACTTCATCTTAGAGAACATGTACTCGGTGATACTGAGGAAATAAAGGAAAAAGAACTGAATGAATTTTTAGCTTTAGTTAAACGCTACTTATAACTTTAAAGCACAGTCTTTTAAATAAAAAAACTGTGTGCGCACCTATTAATGACAGTGGTAATCACCAGTTTTACTGTTGGTATGACAACCCTGTGAGTTCGTTCCCCCAGAATGAGCATTCGCATAGGTAAATGACATGCCTATAAAGCATATTAATAAAATTCTTTTCATCTTAATCCCTCTCAAATAATTAGAATATCAACTGTATGATATTTAATAAAAGCCAACATGGCTTAGACTATTTCCAAATATATAAAGTAAAGCCAACAAAACTTTAAATGTATATAAAAAATGGTTAAATAATTGCAAGGGGGGCTTTAAAACGTTTTAATCGTAAAGCATTTCCTAGTACAAATATTGACGAGAGAGCCATTGCACCAGCAGCAAATACAGGAGAAAGTAGCAGTCCAAATTGCGGATAAAGTACACCTGCTGCAATAGGAATCAGAGCTGCATTGTAAACAAATGCCCAAAATAAATTTTCACGAATATTGGTTATAGTCGCTTTGCTTAAAGCGATAGCATTCGGCACTCCTTTCAGGTTGCCAGACATCAAAACCACATCAGCAGCTTCAATAGCTACGTCTGTACCTGTACCTATCGCTAAACCAATATCTGCTTCTGCAAGTGCAGGGGCATCATTAATGCCATCTCCAACATATGCGAGTTTACCATATTGATTTTTTAATTTTTTAACGGCCTCTATTTTACCTTCAGGTAAGACTTCTGCAATAACCTCATCAATACCTAGTTTTTTTGCAATCGCTTGAGCTGTATGACGGTTATCACCTGTAATCATGGCAACCTTTAAACCTAACTGATGTAACGCTTCAATTGCAGCAAATGTTGATTCTTTAATTGGATCTGCTACAGCAATAATGGCAGCAAGTTTCTGGTCAATCGCAACATAGAGAGGGGTTTTTCCTTCTTCTCCCAAACGATCCGAAAATTGAGAAAAAACATTAGGATTCAAACTTAGTTTTTCCATATATCGATCTGCACCAATATGAACCAAATGCTCAGAAACCTTCGCTTCTATTCCGTAGCCAGTCACTGATTTAAAATCAGCAATAGGAGACAGGATTAATTCCTTATCTATAGCTGCTTGTACAATTGCTCGAGCAATAGGGTGCTCAGACTTTGATTCAACGGCTGCCATCAGTGAAAGTACGGCATTGTATTCAAAACCTTCTAAGACATGCAGATCGGTTAAAACTGGTTTCCCTTCAGTCAGAGTCCCTGTTTTATCAACTGCAACCACTTTAGTTTCTTTGAGCAGCTGTAAAGCTTCACCTTTACGAAATAAAACCCCCATTTCAGCACCACGCCCAGTTCCCACCATGATTGATGTAGGCGTTGCAAGTCCCATCGCACAAGGACATGCAATAATGAGTACAGCAACCGCGTTCACTAAACTAAAAGTTAGGGCTGGTTCAGGGCCGAAGATAAACCACGTAAGAAAAGTTAAAAGAGAGAGACCCATTACTACAGGTACAAACCACATGGTAATTTTATCAACCAATGCCTGAATAGGCAGCTTGGAACCCTGTGCCTGTTCAACCATTCGGATGATTTGAGAAAGCACTGATGAACTACCAACAGAGGTGGCTTTGATATTTAAGCTGCCACTTTGGTTAATTGTTCCTCCTACCACAGTAGAGCCTATCGTTTTTTCAACGGGCATAGGCTCGCCAGTAATCATGGATTCATCAATAAAACTTTGGCCGTGAATAACTTCACCATCGACAGGGATACGCTCACCTGGTCTAATCTCTACAATCGTTCCTGTTTGAACTTCGGCAATCGGAACTTCTATCACCTGATTATTGAGCTGTATTCTGGCAACTTTAGGCTGCATTCCAACTAGATGTTGAATTGCTAAAGACGTTCGGCCTTTTGCCTTGGCTTCAAAAAATCTACCTAATAGAATTAAAGTGATAATAACCGCTGCAGCTTCATAATAAACATTGACCGTGCCTTGTGGCAGGACACTTGGAAAGAAAGTAGCAACCACTGAATAAAGATAAGCAGCCAATGTTCCTACAGCCACCAAGGAATTCATGTCTGGTGCTAAGCGGAATAAACTTGGGATGCCCTTTTTGAAGAAGCGTCGGCCTGGAAAAATTAATGCTACTGTGGTCAAGAAAAATTGCATTAACCAGCTATTTTGTTGGCCAATGTTATCCATCATAAACGTATGAAAGGCGGGAATCAGGTGTGATCCCATTTCTAAAATAAAAACGGGTAGAGTCAATAAGACTGACAAAATTAAATCTTTTTTAAGTTTTTCTAATTCAATATTCTTTTTATCTTGAAAGCTTTCCGTAGTTTGATGAACTGACTTTGCTTCAAACCCTGCTTTGGTGACAGCCTGAATTAACGAGTCACGAGTGACAGATGAGCTTGCCTGAATAGTCGCTTTTTCAGTAGCCAGATTTACATGAGCTGATTCCACACCCTCAACAGATTTTAAGGCCTTTTCTACTCGACCTACACAAGAAGCACATGACATACCCTCAATCGTAAGCTCTATTGGTTGCAGCGCTTCCACTTCGTAGCCTGCTTTTTCTACGGCTTTAATTAAAGTAGCGCGATCAAGTGGTTGATGCGCATAAATGACTGCTTTTTCGGTAGCCAGATTTACATGAGCCGATTCAACACCCTCAACAGATTTTAAAGCTTTTTCCACACGGCCTACACAAGAAGCACATGTCATCCCCTCAATCTCTAATGTTTCACTGTAGTGTGGCGTATCAGTCATTTCGGTACTCATATACGATCTCTATCATTTAGATATGCTGAGTTCTATATGCGAAGATCAGCTCGAACCAAGATTAGGGGGAATTCAGGGATTACTTTTATTTCAAGCAAGTACAGGTTTTATCTGTACGATGAGGAAAATAAGAGAGAGTAAAAGTGGTAAGGAATTCCCACTGTTACTCTAACAGAGATTAAGCAGGATCAGCTGTAAATCCACGCTCACTGAGAGTGGCAATGACTTGATCCTGACTCACCGTTGTGTTGATTTCAACAATACGGTTTTGTAAATCAATATCGAGTGAGGCATTCGAGTCGAGCTCTTTAATTGCGGTAGTAATGCCGCGTGCACAACCACCACAAGTCATATTAGCGATGTGAAATTTCATATGTTGCTCCTTTTTAACAAAACATTTGTTTAAAACATTAGAACAGTAACTCTAAACTTTCACCATACAACCAGCCTTTTTCTGAATCAGCTACTCGCTGTAACTTGGTCTGTTTACAACCTTACAGTTTTCTTCAGAGTATTCCAAAGAAGAGTGTTCTAATGACTACAGTAAAAGTACTTAACCAACATTAATGTGACTTTAAAATGACATTTTTGTCATCTACGATCACTCTGAAATTTATAAGATTAGTTATTTCAATCAATGGTAGTGAACTGAATAGATGAGACCGTTATGGGTTGAAGATAAGCTAAAAACCGGTGACTACCTTTATGTATAATGCCTCATGATGCGATTTTACTGTTCTGATTGTCGTAAGTTGACAGTCCAGTAGAAACTTTATTGCTCAGCTACAAAAGATAAATGCAGTAATGTTAAATTTCCTCAATTCCCTTATTTTGAAATTCTCTTATTCAATACCCACGACAGTGGTTATATAGCCTGTTGTTAATAGAATTGATAGACCTAATAACATCTCAAATAAAATGGCATGACTAAGGTGTTTAGCGAATTTAGGATGTTGAAGACGCGGGGTGAAATACCATTTGTTGAAGGCAGCTAAAAGTAGAATACCTATAACAAAAAACATTTTAACCATGAAACCATAGCCATATGCAGTATTGATTAAGGTATTAAAATCTTTAATTAAAAGAAGAGCTACACTAGCGCCACAGGCGATTAATATCCCAACAATGAAAGCAGCAATACGTCCAAATACATGCATGCGATCTTTTAAAGGTAAACCACTTATTTCCCGGCTGGTTTTCCATAACGGATATAAAGACCCCATCCATAACGACATAACTAGAATATGGATTGATAATAAAATTTGAGCAAGTAAGGTTAAATTAGCGACATGTCCGAGCTGGGAAAAACTAAAAATAATCGGGATAAGTAAAATACAAAATATTGAACTTTCAATTATAGAAAAATGACCTTTGTTCCTGTTAAGTTTAACCACCATGAGAAGAAGTAAAAGAGCAAAACTAATAGAACGAAGAACGTATATATACCCCGTCGGAGTATTAACCAATATATTAATATACGTGGGGTCCACCATCCCTGTAATACCAGTATTGGCAAAACTACCAATCAGAATAAAAAATCCCAAGGTACTGGAAATTAGGCCTAATCCAGCGCCAATTGTAATATATTTAAGAATCGATTCTTTTAGTTCAAGATATTGTCTAAGTAAAAAATAGCAAAAGGCTCCACCAACGACAAAAGCTACACTTAAATATAAAATAACCTTAGTTAACCAAGTGGCCCACATCCAATATTCAGAAATCATTATTTTTGTCCATTCTAGAACAACATGCCAGCACCTCACTGACATGTTGAAAGGTAATCAATTCTTATTTAGTTGATTTGATAGTGAAACTATATTCACCATTCATGTTGTGACCATCTTTCCCCATTGTTGTCCAGACAACGGTATATTTACCTTTTTTCAGTTTCGGAAGAGCGACATCAAAGGATTTCTTTAAGTCATGAGTAACTTTATATTTTAAAGGAACATCTCTTCGCTGAGCATCCAGTAACTTAATATTCATCAACATAACCTCTGCACCAAAGTTAAGGGTCAAGTTCTTTGGTTGACTAAGGATAGATGCATTTTCCGCAGGAATCGCACTCACTAAACTCACATGAGCGAACGTAGTTGTAGTAGCCACAATCATCGTTGCAGCTACTACAACATTACGTAGAGCAGTCATTTTATTTTGAAATAATTTCATTTACGTTTCCTCTTGATTCGTTAGTTCATTAGAGATGACTTTATAAAATCTATATTTAATGAGACCACATCATCTCCTCTTATATTTCAATTATTAGTGAGAGACAGAAACATAGCGATGACTTCAAAATTACATTTTTGTCATTTTTAAAATTTAAAATCTTTAACTATTAAAATAATCTTATTGAAAAATAATGATCATTTAACAAACAAATTATGTAGGTGGTTGATTTATGAAATGTAGTAATCATTTTGTCTAAGAAAATAGTAGCTATTTAATTTTTTATATTTTAGTTTAAATATAAACATGTTATGTTTAATTTGATCTAATATAAATTTGTGGGCTAAGCACATGACTCAAACACGTCCAAGAATGACCAAATTATTTGAACAGCTTGGTTTAGCTTCTACTGAAGAAGCAATTGCAAAATTCATAGAGAGCCATCAGCTAGCTGGAGATGTTTTTTTAACACAAGCAATTTTTTGGACTGATGCTCAACGTCATTTTTTAGAAGAAAAACTACACTCTGATGGTGAATGGACGACAGTGATTGATCAATTAAATGAGTCTTTACATGAAAATTCAGTAAAATAATTTTCCGTTAGTATTAAGGATCTACATTCTTCCCTGCATTGAATACAACTCATTCATACAGTAGTACTGTTTTGGAGATGGAATCTCTATTATATAAGTAGTAGATTCCTTACTCTGAAATTTGGATTATAAACCCTAATATTAAAAATAATCTTCTTTACCTTCTATCTAATAAATATACCAATAAGTTTAATAATTAAATTATCCACCCTTTTTTCTATAAAAAACTATTTTGATCAACTGTATTTTTTCTTTAAAGGAATAACAGTGTAAATTACATTAAGAATGTGTCTCTAACTAGCCTTGGAGTCATCTAATCATTTCATTTTTATTTTTTTTAAGCACATAAAATCATAACAACTTTAATAGTTTTAAAAGATTAATATTAAATAAAATTTTTGTCATCTCAGCATAGACTATATATTTCGAGAAGATCTCAAAATTACATTTTTGTCATTTTTAAAAATAATTAATTAATAGTGCTAAAATTTTTAAGAGAGACAGAGAATAACCAAAAATTTCATCAGTTTAGTAGTCAAATTCCTAGACTCTGTTCAGTACTAAAACATAGCTTTTACTTCCAAATTATTTAAAGGAAAAAATTATGATGAAATTCAAAAACATTTTTTTGGGCTTATGTATCGCAGCCGCGTCATTGAATACATTTGCACAGCAATCCGATGAACACAAAGATCACCATCCTGAAAAAACAGCACCATCTGCAGTAACAATTAAGCAAACAGTTACCAGCACCACTGCTACAGATAAAATGGCTGCAATGGACCAGCACATGAAAGCAATGCAAGCCATGCATGCAAAGATGATGGCTGCAAAAAACCCTCAAGAACGTCAAAAACTTATGGCTGAGCACATGAAACTCATGCAAGGAGGTATGAGCATGATGAAACAGATGAGCGGCCAAAGCATGAATGCAAATATGGCTGACCGTCAGCAAATGATGGAAAAACGTATGGACATGATGCAATCCATGATGCAGATGATGATGGACTGTATGCCTCCCTCCACAACTAAATAATTACCCATGAATTAGAGAGGGAAGCACCATGAACCATCAACCTCAAGAACATAATTCAGTACCTAACTTTTGGTCTACACGTTATGCCATCGGCCTATTCGTGATTGGTGGTGTGGCAGCCTATTTTCTCTTAACCGAGCATTTGGCCCATGTCGTTGGTGTTTTACCCTTTTTACTCCTTTTAGCATGCCCACTCATGCATATTTTTATGCATGGTGGTCATGGACATCACCATCATCAACAGAAAAATCCAGACACATCAGATAATAAAAAATCACGCGAACCAGGAGACCCCTCATGAATCATGCGGAATCGGCCTATGGTCTGTGGTGGCTCGTCATCATAAATTCGGCAATTTTCATTATGTTTGCCTTCAGTTTTTTTAAACCCGCCACAGCACGAGACTGGCGTACTTTTAGCGCTTTCTCTGCTTTCATCATTGCATTGTTTGTCGAGATGTATGGTTTCCCTTTAACCATTTACCTGTTGTCAGGCTGGCTACAAACTCGCTTTCCTGAACTTGATTTGCTGTCGCATAACTCAGGTCACTTATGGTCAACGCTACTGGGTGAAAAGGGTGATCCACATTTTGGCATTCTGCACATCGCGAGTTATATTTTTTTGGGCTATGGTTTCTATTTACTGTCATCAGCATGGAACGTGTTGTACCACGCACAACGTCATCACCAATTGGCAGTAACCGGACCCTATGCGCGCATACGTCACCCCCAATACGTGGCTTTTATCTTGATCTTGCTGGGGTTTTTATTGCAATGGCCAACTTTACTGACACTGATTATGTTTCCAATCTTACTCTTAATGTACAGCCGCTTGGCAATTAAGGAAGAGGCTGAAATGAGTAAACAGTTTGGCGCTGTCTATGACAGCTATGCTCAACAGACTCCGAGATTTATTCCAAAATTCGGCCATAAAACCACTTTTCCATAAGAGAATTATTTATGTCAGATCAAAAAAATCATAACCAGGACCATATGGCACAGGCTACAACAGACGTACTGAAAGACCCAGTCTGTGGTATGACCGTCACTGAAGAATCGAAATACCATGAGGAATTTAAGGGGAAAACTTACTTTTTTTGCAGTGATAAATGTCAATCAAAGTTTCATAGCAGCCCGGTGCAATATATCGCTAAACCCGCAACGACGACTGCCGATGCACATACACAGCATCATCAGACTACTCAATCCGTTAATGATGCAAGCACAACAGGCACGACCATCTATACGTGCCCAATGCATCCAGAAATTAGACAGGATCATCCTGGAAACTGTCCTAAATGCGGAATGACACTGGAACCACTCATTCCCGAGTTAGAGGAAGATGAGAATCCTGAGTTACGTGATTTCCGTCGACGCTTCTGGTGGACACTGCCACTCACCATAGTCGTGACTTTTTTGGCAATGTTTGGCCATCAACTGAACCTGTTCGACATGGCAGTTCAGAGCTGGATTGAATTAGTGTTGTCACTCCCGATTGTACTGTGGGCAGGTTGGCCATTTTTTTCCCGTGGTTGGCAATCGGTTGTGAATCGCAGCCCAAACATGTGGACCCTGATCGGTCTAGGTACAGGGGCTGCTTTTATTTACAGTGTGGTTGCGACCATTGCACCACAAATCTTTCCAGACTCATTTATCTCCATGGGTCGTGTCGCTGTTTACTTTGAAGCTTCAGCGGTCATCATTTCTTTGACCCTACTGGGGCAAATACTGGAATTAAAAGCACGTTCGCAAACTTCTGCTGCAATTAAGTCACTCCTCGGACTTGCTCCTAAAACAGCTCGCCGAATCCTGCCCGATGGAACTGAGGAAGATGTTCCTCTGACTCATGTCCATGTAGGAGATTTACTCCGCATCCGCCCAGGTGAAAAAGTTCCTGTGGATGGTGTAGTCACTGAAGGAAGTAGTTCAGTAGATGAATCAATGCTGACAGGCGAACCTTTACCAATCACTAAACGTGTCGGCGATAAAGTCATTGGCGCTACCCTGAATACCAATGGTTCATTGATCATGCGTTCAGAGAAAATTGGTTCAAGTACCATGTTGTCCCAGATCGTACAGATGGTGGCACAAGCTCAACGCTCGAGAGCACCAATGCAACGTATGGCTGATCAGGTAGCAGGTTGGTTCGTCATGGCTGTAGTGACCATTGCCTTGCTTACCTTCTTTGGATGGGGATTGTTCGGCCCAGAAGAGTCGAGCTGGGTTTATGCATTAATCAATGCTGTGGCAGTACTCATTATTGCCTGTCCTTGTGCACTAGGCTTGGCAACTCCAATGTCTATCATGGTTGCAACGGGTCAAGGTGCTACTCATGGTGTGTTGTTCCGCGATGCAGCAGCCATTGAGAATCTGCGCAAGATTGACACACTAATCATCGATAAAACAGGTACGTTGACCGAAGGACGCCCTGTATTCGATCGTGTGGTTGCCGCATCAGGTTTCGATGAATCTGAAGTATTACGTTTAGCCGCCAGTCTTGATCAAGGCAGTGAACACCCGCTAGCCGAAGCGATTGTAAATGCAGCACACGAACGTGGCCTGTCTCTTGAAACACCAGATAATTTTGAATCAGGCTCAGGGATTGGTGTTCGAGGTCAAGTGGGCGATCGTCAGTTAGCTTTGGGCAACACAGCACTGATGGAGCAATTAGGTATCTCGGTACAATCTCTGATTCCGCAAGCCGAAGAGCTGCGTTCAGAAGGTGCAAGTGTGATGCATCTAGCCATCAATGGTGAATTGGCCGGCCTGCTTGCAGTATCCGATCCCATCAAAAAAAGTACCCCTGAAGCACTTGCCACCCTGAAGGAAGCTGGACTACGTATCGTGATGGCAACAGGAGATGGTCTCACCACTGCCCGTTCAGTCGCAGCACGTCTGGGTATTGATGAGGTACATGGTGAAGTTAAACCCGCAGATAAACTAGAACTGGTCAGCAAATTGCAGAAGGAAGGTCGCATCGTGGCAATGGCCGGCGATGGAATCAATGATGCACCAGCACTAGCCAAGGCTGATGTCGGTATCGCTATGGGGACCGGAACTGATGTCGCAATGAATAGTGCTCAAGTTACGCTGGTCAAGGGGGATTTACGCGGTATCGCGGTTGCCCGTTCCCTTTCGGAAGCTACTGTTGGCAACATGAAACAGAACCTCATGTTTGCTTTCCTTTACAATGCCTTGGGTATCCCAATCGCAGCTGGCGTACTCTATCCATTTACCGGTTGGTTATTGTCACCCATGATTGCGGCCTTGGCGATGAGTTTTAGTTCAGCTTCAGTCATCACGAATGCCCTTCGCCTGCGAAATAAAAAGTTATGATAGAGAGTTCTTTTCTTCCACCAGATGTACCAGGTCTTATTGCAGCACTTGCCATCGGCCTGCTCATTGGTTTAGAACGAGGATGGCACGATCGTGAATTGCCCGAGGGCAGCCGAGTAGCAGGCCTACGTACCTTCACATTGACAGGATTGCTCGGAGGAGTGCTCGGTCATTTACAACCAAACTTCGGGCCTTGGCCGCTGGTCGCGGCCGTATTAGGGCTTTCCTTATTATTAACAGTGTCCTACGCGCGTACCGCAAAACTTTCCGGTAATCTAAGCGCTACCACGACGATCGCGATGCTGTTGACATTAGTTTTAGGTGCATATGCATCCCATGGTAATGTTACTTTAGCATTAACCGCGGCTGTAATCGTCGCTGTATTTTTGGATCTCAAGCCAACCTTACACGGTTGGCTACGCTTGATCGAACATCGTGAATTAACCGCATCCCTGCAGTTGCTGGTACTTTCTGTCGTTATATTACCCTACTTACCCAATACGGGTCTGGGACCTTTTGCTGCATTAAATCCTTACCAGTTATGGTGGGCAGTGATCCTGATTGCCGGACTCTCTCTGGCAGGTCATTTTGCCATGCGGCTTACCGGTTCAGAAAGAGGCATATTCTGGACAGGTCTATTGGGTGGTTTGGCATCTTCTACAGCTGCAACTGTCGCACTGGCACGCTATACACGCCAGCACCCCGTCATGGTCAGTGCTGCTATTTCTGGAACATTGGCTGCCTGTGGCATCATGTTTTTTCGTATGGTTGTGCTGATAGGCGTCATTGAGCCAGCATTGCTAAGCACTTTTGGTGGTGCAATGATGATTGCGGGAATCCTTCTGCTGGGTATGGCATTGTGGAGACAACGCCAAATTACCAGCGCTGAAAACAACGATCGAACAATAGAAGCAATGGCTCCTTTTGATCTTGGGACAGCATTCAGCTTCGCTGCTTTCCTGGCTGTCATGGCAGTCTTGGTCCCGGCAGCAAAACAATGGTTGGGCACCAGCGGCATCTTCGTATTATCGACTATTTCTGGGCTAGCAGACGTAGATGCTATTTTAGTCTCACTTGCCCGCCTGCATAGTACTGAAGGCTTAACAACAAATGTGGCTGCTGTCGCGCTAGGGCTGGCCACACTGAGCAACATGTTAAGCAAAGCGACAATTGCATGGATGACAGGGGGGGCACAGTTTGGCCGAGCTATCATATTTGGCTACACAATTGCCATGATAGGTGCTGGCGTAGCTCTGGCTCTCAGTTTGAGCTTTATGTAAGGTCAACTCGGGTAAATGGAAGATGTTCAAAAAATGAGTTAAAATGATTCCCCTTGCATGGATTCACTTTGAAAAACAATGGTAAAAATGATTCGACCATTGAGGGATTCAGCCTGGATGGTCGCCCCAAGCATATCAAGAATAGATTTTGTTATCGCGAGCCCTAAGCCGGTTCCTTCTTCTGTTCTTTGTCTAGATGCATCTGTTCGATAAAATCGATCAAATAACCTGGATAGTTGTTCAGGAGAGATTTCAGGGCCTTCATTTTCAATTGAAAATATTGTGTTATCTAAATTCTGTTGAAGTTTTATGCGTATTGTAGAATTCTTATTTCCATATTTAACTGCATTAGATAATAGATTGCTGAGTGCTCGACGTAACATAGCAGGATCACCTTTGACATTTCCAGATCCTGTTTGTTGAAGCGTCATATTTTTTTCGGCAGCTAGCGCATCATAGAAATCAAATAAGGCTGTAACTTCTTTAACCAGGTCAATATTCTGTAAGTTCTGTAATTTTAGGCCATGTTCTGCTTTTGCCAAGAAAAGCATATCGGATACCATTCGAGCCAAACGTTCTAATTCTTCTAAATTAGAAAATAGTACTTCTTGATAGGTACTGGTATCTCGTTTACGGGCAAGACATACTTGAGTTTGAGTCATTAAGTTATTAATCGGTGTTCTAATTTCATGCGCTAAATCAGATGAAAAATCGGAAAGCCTTTCTAAAGCTGATTCTAGTCTGTCGAGCATATCATTGAAGGCAATTGCTAATGATTTTAGTTCTGTTGGTGTGTGCTCAACTTCTAAACGTTCTGAAAGATGTTGGGCAGAAATGCCTTCTGCGACCTTAGCCATTTTTTGCACGGGTCTTAAACCTCTCCAGGTTGCAAACCAACCTAAAAACATTAAACAAATCGTACCGGCTAAACCAATGTAAAAAAGTTGACGCTTAAAATCATTTAAAAAATGTAGATGTTCAGATGTATCTATCCCCACAATAATGCGTACAGATTGTATTTCAGTATTTTTGTTTATATCCGTGTTGTAGATCATGCCACGATAGGTCTTATTCTTAATTTTCCATTTAATCCAAGGGTTATTTGCTGACTTGATTAACTGTTGAGTATTAATGATTGAAGATGCTGAACTAAATAAAATCTGACCTGCCGGTCGTTCTATTTGGACCATAAGATCATGGTGTCCAACTAAAGCATCTTTCAAATATAGATCAAGTTCTGGAGAATTTTTAGGATGCTGTTGGAGAAGATTCTGAATAAGCTGGATTTTACCTTCTAATTGGGTACGATCTTGCGTTTCAAAATGATGCATCACTAATTTATGGATGAAAAACCCCATCATAATGAGAATGCATATAGTCGATAATGAGAAAATAATACCAATACGAAAACTGATAGATTTGAATAATTTATTATTCATCTTCTACCTCTAATACATACCCCATTCCTCGAATATTCTGAATTAACTTAGGGGTAAAATTACTATCTACTTTATTTCTTAATCGTTTAATAGCGACTTCAACTACATTTGTATCACTATCAAAGTTCATATCCCAAATTTGAGATGCAATAAGTGCTCTTGGTAGAATTTCACCTCTTCTACGCATAAAAAGCTCCATAAGCGCAAATTCTTTAGCCGTCAGATCAATGCGTTGACCTGCTCGTGTTACCCGACGTTTTCTCAAATCAAGTTCTAAATCAGCAATCTTAATAATATTATTATCTTCTCTTTGTTGCCCTCGTCTAAGGAGCGTTTTTATTCGAGCTAGAAGCTCTGCAAAAGCAAAAGGCTTAACTAAATAATCATCAGCGCCTAGCTCTAATCCTTTTACTCGATCTTCGATTTGATCTCGGGCGGTAAGAAAAAGAATGGGCATTGTTTTACCGCTGCTACGAATATCATTGATAATATTCCAACCATTTAGTCCAGGTAACATCACGTCTAAAATAATTAAGTCATACTCTTCAGAAAGAGCTTGATGTTTACCCGTTAACCCATCTGTAACCCAGTCCGTAATATAGCCAGCTTCGGATAAACCTTGCTTGAGATAATCACCAGTTTTTTGTTCATCTTCAACTAATAGTATTCTCATCTCAGAATCCTAAGTTATTCATTAAAACTATAATAACGTTATAAAACATCTGATCGAGATAGATTACAAAAATGTCATTTTCAAGTCACTTAGATGTTCAGTGCTTCACTTTAGTGTAGTAGCAAGAAATTAACTTTTAGAGAAACTTATGAAAACTGTAGTGCGTCGTAGTCTAACAATTTTAATGTGTGCTGGAACTTTAATTGCTGGTACTCAATCTTGGGCAAAAGATGTATCAACCTCAAGTGCCACTAAAACGGTAAAAGCACAGGAACCTTGTACAAAACCTTGTAAAATGGAAAAAGATGACAAGACTCAGCAAGATCATAGTCAACATCAGTCTCCTAACTCATCTGACATGTCAAAAATGGATCATTCTATGATGAATATGGACCATTCTAAAATGGATCATTCAAAGATGAATATGCCTAGTAGCAATAAATAATTTTATAAATAGCGAGAAAGAAGTATTAAAGTTTATACTAAATATTTGCTTTATTACTTCAACCTTGACCTTTCTAAAGGTGAGATAGAATGTCAAAAAATCTAAAGGTGAGAGGCTTTGTTGCACAAACCTATCTGTAAAGGCTTTTTCAGCGATATAATTTTCAAATGAAGAAGCCTACACACAAAATCTACCGCACAACCAATTGGCCCGCATATAACCGAGCACTCATGAGTCGCGGAAATATTGCCATTTGGTTTGATCCTGCTACGCAATGGTATGCTCCATCAAAAGGCAAACAAGGGCGAAATCAAACCTACTCCGACGCAGCTATCCAATGCTGCTTAATGATTAAATCCTTATTCCGTCTATCTTTACGTATGGTCACTGGCTTTGTGCAAAGTCTGATTAAACTTTGCGGATTAAATTGGACCGCACCAGATTACAGTACGCTTTGTAGAAGACAAAAGCATATTGATATTGCAATCAGCTACCAAAAAAGTAGCGATGGGCTGCATCTACTCGTAGACTCTACAGGCATGAAGTTTCTAGGTGAGGGCGAATGGAAACGCAAGAAACATGGAGCTGAATATCGTCGCCAATGGCGTAAACTACATATTGGTATAGATGCCAAAACCCTACAAATACGCGCTATTCAGCTCACAACCAATAATGTCAGTGATTCACAGGTGCTTGGTGATTTACTTAATCAGATTCCACAAGATGAGCAGATTGACTCTGTTTATACCGATGGAGCTTATGACACCAAGCAATGCCGTCAGGTCATTGCAGATCGGCAAGCACATGCGGTGATTCCACCTAGAAAAAATGCGAAACCATGGAAAGATACAAAGAGTAGCTCGCTAGAGCGAAATGAATTACTTCGAACAGTTAAACGTTTAGGCAGGACATTATGGAAAAAATGGTCAGGCTATCATCGGCGCAGTTTGGTGGAAACCAAGATGCATTGCATCAAATTATTAGGCGATAAATTAATGGCAAGAAGCTTTCCTAGTCAGGTGAATGAAATTCATGCACGTGTAGCAGTCCTCAACAGATTTACGGAATTAGGTCGACCACTTACCCAAGTTACGCCTTAAATTTGGCTCAATTAGGGGCGCTTTGCATTTCAAATCTTTGTGCAACAAAGCCACCTGGAATTATGGATGGTGTACCTGGATTTAACAAATTTAATGGCATTGCCCCTAATAAAACTTATGAATATAAGTTTAAAGTCCGCCAAAATGGTACTTATTGGTATCATTCACATAGTAAAGGACAAGAACAAGACGGTTTATATGGTGCTTTTGTTATTTATCCTAAAGATAAAACTCCACTAACAGCTGCTGAAAAAACCGATAAAGATTACGTTGTTTTGCTTTCTGATTTTCATAATTCGACAAGTGATCAAATTATGAAAAATATTAAAAAAGAAGCAGATTACTATCAGAACCGCCGCGAAACAGTATTCGATGTATTAAAACAAGTTAAACGTGATGGGCTAAAAGCGACTTGGCAAGACCGTTCTATGTGGAATCAGATGCGAATGCTGAAAACAGATATGTCCGATGTGACTGGTTATACATTTTTAATGAATGGCAAAACACCTCAGCAAAACTGGACCGGTAACTTCAAAGCTGGTGAAAAAGTTCGCCTTCGTTTTATTAATGCTTCCGCTATGTCATTCTTTGATGTACGCATTCCAAACCTAAAAATGACTGTAGTCAGTGCTGATGGTCAACCTGTAAAGCCGGTTCCTGTAGATGAGTTCCGTATTGGTACTGCTGAAACCTATGATGTCATTGTGGAACCAAAACAAGCACATTACCAAATTGAAGCTGAATCTATTGATCGTACCGGTTTTTCAGTGGGAACATTACATGAAGAAAGCAGCCCAGCAGTCAAACAAATTGAGATGCCTAAGCCTCGTCCTCGTTCTTTATTGACTATGGAAGATATGGGAATGAATCATGATATGTCATCTATGAAAGATATGGATCACGATATGTCTTCTATGAAAGGTATGGATCATGATATGTCTTCTATGAAAGGCATGAATCACGATATGTCTTCTATGAAAGGTATGGATCATGATATGTCTTCTATGAAAGATATGAATCATGATATGTCTTCTATGAAAGGCATGAATCACGATATGTCTTCTATGAAAGGCATGAATCACGATATGTCTTCTATGAAAGGTATGGATCATGATATGTCTTCTATGAAAGGTATGGATCATGATATGCCGATGAATAGCGCTACTGTTAAGGCGGCTTCAGACAAGAATGATAATACCGTATTTGGATGGGCAAATGCTTCAACACCTGAAGGTAATAAAGCATTGCAATATAGTGATTTGCAATCGTTAGATCCTCAAAAAGACACTCGTGCAGCTGAACGTGAAATAGAGATCCGTCTTGGTGGAAACATGGAGCGTTATATTTGGACAATAAATGGTAAAAAATTTAATGAAGCCGACCCACTAGTGGTGAAGTATGGTGAACGTATTCGCTTAAAATTTGTCAATGACAGTATGATGGCTCACCCAATGCACTTACATGGCATGTTTATGCAGCTTGAGAATGGTCAGGATCCAAGCAATATGCCAAACAAACATACGGTAATTGTTCCACCTGGGAAAACGATAACCACTCTACTCACAGCTGATGAGTTAGGTGAGTGGGCTATTCATTGTCACCTGCTTTACCATATGAGTGCAGGAATGATGAATAAACTCATTGTAGCTCAAGTGGAAGATGGTAATTCTACAAAGACTGTTCCTCAGTCCCAAGTAAATGAGAAGGGAGTAAATCCACATGCAAATCACTAAGAATTTCTTCTCAAAAACAGTCTTATCAATTGCATTAATAAGTATATCAAACTTAACTTTTGCTAATAGCAGCACTTCGGAACAAGAAAGTAATATTACAAATGGTATGAGAGTCTTATTACAGGAGTCTGGCGGCTTAAGATATAGCCCCCAAGAATTGTATCCAGAATATTATTCAATGGAAAATGCAAATGGGGGAGATAATATTATTTTGACTGCAAGAAAGACATCAGACGGATCTCACGATGATCATCTTAAAGAACATGGCGGACAAATTTATCAAGTAACAAGACTTGAAAATGCATGGATGGTTGATGAAGACGGTAAGGGCAACCTAGGAACAAAGCTTGAAACTTTGATTGGAACAGATGAAAATCGTCTATTTATTGAAGCCAATTCGGAAAAGTCAGAAAGTAATGATCCAAAATATGCTGTATCAGCACTTTATAGCCGTAACGTAGCCCCATTTTGGGATATACAAGCTGGTGTAAGATATAGCGAAGATAAAAATAGCAGCAACAGTGATCGAGTTGATGGTGTTATTGGTGTATTAGGATTAGCTCCTTATTTCTTTGAAACACAAGCATATCTTTATGGCGGTGAGAATAATTTTTGGGGAGCAAGTTTTGAATTAGAACGTGATTTGCTTTTAACTCAGAAACTTATTACTCAACCTTATATCGAAGCAGATGTAATATTTAGCGATGATTCTAACTATGCTGCAAAATCAGGTTTATCAGAACTTAAAACTGGTATCAAAACCCGATATGAGATTACTAAGCGAATTAAACCTTTCATTGATGTTGCTTACCAATATGAAAAAGGACAGAAAGCCACTTCTATGCAAGAGGCAACAGAGTCTGAAAAGGGATGGAAATATGGTGCAGGTATCGAATTAGTTTTTTAAAATAATATGACTTGGAATCATGAATGGTAGCTTCGGCTACTATTCATGAAATTGTTGTCATTTCCTTTCGAATCTGTAAAACTAAAAAAGCTTAAATTTTGGTCTTATCTCTATGCAGTGGTTAAAAACATGCCTATCGCTGTTTTTATCGTTTGCTATCCTTTTAGTAGGATCGGCTGCTGCTGCTTCGTCTGTACATAAGCGGTGTTTAATGCCATCTGAACAGATGAAATCCATGCAAATGGAAGCATCTCAAAACCAGGATATGATGCATACCGACTGTATGAAAGTTGAAGCAAAGGTCAAAAAAAGGCACTGTTGCAAATAGAGATTTGAGTCGATGAAGTTCCTTTTTAAAAGTGCTTAGAGACCGAAAACCCTGTTGATTAGACACACTTCACCTTGAGGCTGACCATAATAAAATGACGATGCTTGTCCTTTACGTAGTGCACGCATGACTTCAATACCTTTAATTGTGGCATAAGCCGTCTTCATAGATTTGAATCCTAATGTGGCCCTGATGATCCGCTTTAACTTACCATGATCACATTCAATGACATTATTTTTATACTTAATCTGCCTGTGCTCAATATCTACTGGACATTTTCCTTCTCGCTTTAACCGTGATAAAGCATGGCCATAGGTCGCTGCTTCATCTGTATTGATGACCCGTGGAATTTGCCATTTTTTCACCGTATTGAAGATCTTTCCTAGAAAACTATAGGCTGATTTACTGTTCCGTCTAGCGGAAAGGTAAAAGTCAATCGTATGACCCCGTTGATCAACTGCACGATACAGGTAAGTCCATCGCCCCTTCACTTTGATATAAGTCTCATCCATATGCCATGAATGTAAATCTGTAGGATTACGCCAATACCAGCGTAACCGTTTTTCCATTTCTGGAGCATAACGCTGAACCCAACGATAAATTGTACTGTGATCCACATTTATGCCTCGTTCAGCGAGCATTTCTTGAAGTTCACGATAGCTGATGCCATATTTACAATACCAACGAACAGCCCAAAGAATGATTTCACCTTGAAAGTGCCGACCGTGGAAGGGATTCATCTGCTGTATCTCGAAATAAATAAGATATTTAGCTTATCATGTCAGCCTATTTGCAACAGTGCCAATTATATTGAGTTGTAAATATTTGAAATTCCGTTAAGATATTTTGGATTAAATTCTATTCCTAGATAGCATTCGTGTTGACTCATCTCTCCAAAAAACTTTGGTTTTGTTTTCTTATGGTTTTTGCCATAGGATGGAGTAGTGTGTCTGTTGCATCAGTAAAGATAATGCATATCAATATGCAAACTGAAATGAGCCAAGATCATTGTTTAGATCAAGCACAGCAAGTCACTCAACATGGTATTAATCACGAAGTACAGACGAATACCGATTGCCATAATCATTTAGCTCTTAATCAGAATATAGATCACAAAAAGTGTCAGGAATGTTCTAGCTTATCCTGCCAGACACAGATCTCATGTCTTCATTCTTTGCAAAGCTCGCTAGATCCCCTAGATACCTTCTATTCTATAGATCAGCCTAATTTTTATTATCCCAACCAATATCTAAATGGGTATTGGCAAGAAATTTCACGTCCTCCTAAAACTTAACCAATTTTTTTAAAATTTATTTATTTTTCAAAAATTAAGGTTAAGTTATGTCTCATAAAATTAGTTCGTACCTATTAGCAGGTATTTGTTTTGCATCGTCGCCTTTGGTTTTTGCCGAAGTGCGTGAATATCAGCTTGTTATTGATGAAGCAGTGGTCAGCCCAACTGGAAAGCCTGTAAAGCGCATTACCGTAAATGGTCAATTTCCTGCGCCTTTGCTTGAGTTTGAAGAGGGTGATGAAGCCATCATTCGCGTGAAAAATAATTTAAAAAACCAAGATTCTTCTATTCATTGGCACGGACTGTTGTTGCCGGGCATTATGGATGGTGTACCGGGATTTAATGGTTTTAACGGTATTAAGCCTCAAAGCGAGTATGTTTATAAATTCAAGATTCGCCAAAGCGGGACTTATTGGTATCACGCTCATTCTAAAGGACAGGAACAGGACGGCTTATATGGTTCTTTTGTGATTTATCCAAAAGGTAAAACACCATTGGCAGCACATGAAAAAGCTGAACGTGACTATGTGGTGATGTTGTCAGATTTTCATGAAAAAACCAGTGATCAAATTCAGAAAGATCTTAAAATTTCAGCTGAATATTATCAAGATCAGCGTGAAACCTTGGGTGATGTTTGGAAGCAGGTTAAACGTGATGGCATAAAAGCGACATGGTCTGACCGCAAAATGTGGAATCAGATGCGTATGCTAAAAACCGACATGTCGGATGTTACAGGTTATACCTTCCTCATTAATGGCAAAACACCTGAACAAAATTGGACAGGAATGTTTAAACCGAATGAAAAAATTCGCCTACGTTTTGTGAATGCATCTGCGATGTCTTTCTACGATGTCCGTATTCCTAACTTGAAAATGACTGTGGTCAGTGCTGATGGTCAGCCTGTAAAACCTGTTGCTGTGGATGAGTTTCGTATTGGCACAGCTGAAACTTATGATGTGATTGTGGAGCCAAAAGGTGGACATTATCAAATTGAAGCTGAGTCAATTGACCGTTCAGGTTATGCGATTGGTACACTGCACAATGAACTAAATCCTATGACACATGGCATTCATATGCCTGCACCACGTCCACGCTCACTTTTGACCATGGAAGATATGGGACATGGTGACGGTGATCATGCAGGAATGGATCATTCGAAAATGAACCACGGCAATATGCAAGGCATGGATCACTCGAAAATGGATCATTCAAAAATGAACCATGGCGATATGCAAGGCATGGATCACTCGAAAATGGATCATTCACAGCATGGCACAGCAAAACCACAAGAAAATGATCAAGTGGTTTATGGTTGGGCAAATGCATCTACACCTGCGGGCAATAAAGCCTTGCAATATAGTGATTTAAAATCTTTAGAACCGCAAAAAGATACTCGTGAAGCTAGCAGTGAATTAGTAGTGCGTTTGGGCGGTACTATGGAGCGTTATATTTGGACGATTAACGGTAAAAAATTCAGCGATGCTGAGCCATTAAAAGTGAAGTATGGCGAGCGTATCCGTATCAAATTTATTAATGACAGTATGATGGCGCACCCCATGCATTTACATGGCATGTTTATGCAGTTGGAGAATGGTCAAGAGTCGGTAGATATGCCGAATAAACACACATTGATTGTACCACCGGGTAAAACAGTGACTGCTTTATTAACTGCGGATGAGTTGGGCGAATGGGCAATCCATTGTCATTTGTTGTATCACATGAGTGCAGGAATGATGAACAAGTTGATCGTGGCAAATGTTAGCGATGAACAAGTGTCTACAACGCCAATTCAAGGTACAAATTCGACTCAAACTCACCAAGTAACTGAGCAAAAAGGAGCTGGACATGCACATCACTAATTTTGTATTTAAAGCGTTTTTTTCTGTTGCGGTATTGAGTTTAACAAGCTTAAGTTTGGCGCACGAAGGGCATCATTCAACTGCTCAGACTGATGGAAAAAATGTACCATCAATGAATCATCAAGCGATGTCTGAGATGGATCATTCACAGCATTCTCCACAAGAGCATGCACAACACATGCAGATGATGGGGAAAATGAATCATGCTGCACATTCAGCACCGATGAACCATCAACATGCAGGTCATCAGCCAATGCATCACAAATCAACAGAGAAACAGCAAGATCAAAAAGTACAGAAAGGAGATCAACATGCGCACCATTAATCTTTTTTCTAAAACTGTTTTAGCAAGCTCTTTGTTGATGGTCAGTGCAGTGAGTTTGGCACATAATGGTGAAGATCATAGTGCGCCTGAAAAAATGACAGTTGCTACATCTTCTAGTCAAAATCAGCCGATGCAAATGGATCGCTCTCAAATGAACCATAGCCAAATGAATCAGGCACAACATCAGGCAACATCTACGGTTAATCATTTACATCATGTACCAGATGCGAATGCTCAGCAGAGTTCGCATTATGATCATCGCTCAGAACACGGTGCGCAAATTTATGCGATTACGACAGTGGACAATAAGTGGCTTGTCAATGAAGATGGCACAGGTGATTTAAAGTCAGAGTTTGAAACCCGTATTGGCACAGATGAAAATAAGGTTTTTATTAAAATTCATGCCGATAAA
This sequence comes from Acinetobacter lwoffii, assembly GCF_029024105.1. NCBI lineage: Bacteria > Pseudomonadati > Pseudomonadota > Gammaproteobacteria > Moraxellales > Moraxellaceae > Acinetobacter > Acinetobacter lwoffii. The sequence continues at coordinate 201,968 of NZ_CP118964.1, forward strand.
GAAGAATCGCATGATGCACATTATGATGCCAAACTTTTATATAGCCGTATGATTTCAGACTTTTGGGATGCACAGATTGGTGCACGTTATCGTAGTGAAAAAGTTGAACTCAATGATCATCGCAAAGACACCGAAGAAAATGTTGATGCGGTGATTGGCTTACATGGTATGGCGCCATATTTCTTTGAAACTGATGCTTATCTCTATGCGGGAGAAGACAATTATGCGGGCTTTAGCCTAGAAACGGAACGTGATTTTCTGATTACGCAAAAGTTGATTATTCAACCTTATTTAGAGTTGGATGCTATCTTTAGTGATGACTCTAAATATGCGAAAAAAACTGGTTTAAGCAGTGCAACCGCAGGGTTTGAAACTCGCTATGAAATCAGTAAAAAGATCATGCCGTATATCGACATTGCCTATGAGTATTCAAAAGGTAATGATGAAACGTCGTGGCAAATAGAATCAAACTCTGAGAAAGGTTGGTTATATGGAGCTGGTGTTAGATTTAGATTTTAATTAATTTAATGATTACTAAATAGCTTTATTTAAATAAAACTCTAGCTTAATGTGGCCGGAAGCAAAATGTTAACTTATTTTGCTTCCTTCCATTTAACATAATGGCTGTTATGCGAAGTCGACTTGTAATGCAATTTGCATTACAATATTCCTAGTACATTAAATACTTGGGAAATATGATGGCTACTGTTAACTTCAGGATCGATGAAGCCCTTAAAGAAAAATCTTATTCAATCCTTAAAGAGCAAGGTATTGCACCTACGGATTTCTTCACTAGTATTCTTGAGTATGTTGCTACGACTGGGAAACTGCCTGTCAAAAAAGCTTTGCTTTCAGAAGAAGATGAAGAATTATTAGCTCTTGTTCGTAAGCGCATTAATGATCCTAAAGAGATGTTTGAGGAAGTCACATTAGATGACTTATAAGCTTTTACGTCACAAGGACTTTACAGCAGAATGGGAAAAACTCCCTGTTGCTATACGAGATCAATTTAAAAAGAAACTAGCCAAAGTCATAGAGCAGCCACATATTCCAAAGAATATGCTTAGAGGCGATCTTGCAGGTTGCTATAAAATCAAATTATTAAAAGCTGGTGTCCGACTTGTCTATCAAGTTAAAGATGATCAGGTAGTTATCCTGCTCATTACCGTCGGAAAACGAGCTGATAGCATAGTTTATGACGAAGCGAAAAAGCGAATTAAAGACTAAAAATGGGAGCTTAAAGCTCCCATTTTTGGCTTCGTATAAGGTGTATTATGTTAATTTTAGGAAAGGCTCTAAGACTAGCAGAATGATTATGTTAGTCTAGAGCCATATAATTAACATTATTGAAGTATTTTACATGGCAATTTTTCGACATTCTTCTGCACACTGACGGCAAGCCTCAGCACATTTTTTACAATGATCATGTGAATGTTTTTCACACTCTTCCGCACAATATTCACAGATCTTAGCACAAAGCTCACAAATCTCTTTGAGGAAAGGTGAGTTATGTTGTTGCATACGCACACATAACTGACAAATATCTGCACATTCTAGACAACGTTGAATACATTCACGCATCATCTCTAAATCTTTTTCTTTTAAACAAGAAGTTGCACATTCAGTACAAATAAGTGAACAGTTTGTACATGCAGAAATACACTCTGAAAATTTCGTATTAATCATTTTTTACTCTCAATTTATATAATCAAAGAAATAATTAAAACATAATTTTTTTCTACTAATTATTTTAAATTATTAGTAAATGTAATACATAATGTTAATTTATATGAATAATGTTAATTTTAACTAAATCTTATTTATATTCCAAATTATTAAAAAACAGTTTTTAATTAGGATAGATGATCAAGTATCAAAAGCAGCTATTCTTAAAATAACTACAATAATTTTATCACTTTAAAAATAGATTTTCCCTCTATTTAACATAATGGTGGTTATACGGAGTACACTTGTATATTAATATAAATATCAACAACTTAAAAATTTCACCATGATCACAAAATGCACAAAAAATGGCTTTTGTAATAAGTTGGTGAGTTTTTAAGCGAATCTGTAACATTTTGCCAAGAAATTTGATCAATAAATGATCAATTCGGCAATCAGTGCCCATTTCATGCGGATCCAGGTTCCAAAAATATCCCCAATTGCTGTGGATAAAATTTAGGCTATTTTGTACGCTCTGGCGCACATGAAACTCGGCCCTTTGCGGCTATCCGCGATACTGGAATTTTCCTATGATGAACTCATCGGGAACAGGAAGTTTCATAACATAAAACAATAATTATAAGTTATTCGATAGGGATCCGAGGATATTGAAAGCACATGAGAAAACATGAAAAACCCCGGCAGGATGCCGGGGTTTTTTATTACCTATCATTTCTCATTTGCAAAACAAGCATAATGCCTCTAAAATATAGACTATAATCTATATTTTGGTTGTGGTATGTGGACAGTCATTACGACAGATCTATTTAATCAGTGGCTTGAACAGCAAGATGAATCTACTCAAGAGAAGGTCCTAGCTGCCCTGGTTGTTCTACAGCAGCAGGGGCCGAGTTTAGGCCGCCCTTTAGTAGATACTGTGTATGAGTCTAAATTTACCAATATGAAAGAACTGCGCGTTCAACATCGCGGTAGACCCTTAAGAGCTTTCTTCGCATTTGATCCCTTACGACAGGCTATTGTTCTATGTATTGCTGATAAAGGCGGTAAAAAGCGTTTTTATAAAGACATGCTGGATATTGCAGATGAACAATACCAACTTCATCTCACTACCCTAGGAGATAAATCTAATGGCTAAGACTCTGCAAGAATTGTTAGCTAGCCGCTCTCCAGAGAGCCAAGCCCGTATTCAAAAAATGGCTGATGAATTACTGCTAGAAAATCAGCTTCATCTTATTCGTGAAGAACTCGAAATTTCTCAAAAAGAGCTTGCTGAAACTTTGGGAATAAAACAGCCATCGCTTTCAGCAATAGAAAATCGTGGCAATGATCTTAAGATTTCAACCATGAAAAAGTATGTTGAGGCAATGGGTGGGAAGCTCCGTATTGATGTAGAGCTTCCAACAGGAAAACATATAGGATTCAACGTTTAACAATAAAAATGGGAGCTATAGGCTCCCATTTTTAGATTCGTATAACGTTGAACCCGACGGTAAATAGTCGTGTGATCAACATTCACACCCCGTTCGGCCAGCATTTCCTGCAGTTCACGATAGCTAATGCCATATTTACAATACCAGCGCACAGCCCAAAGAATGATTTCGCCCTGAAAATGCCGACCATGGAAAGGATTCATATGCTGCACCTTTAGCTAAAACAGTCTTCAGCTTACCATTCGTGGTTATTTGCAACAGTGCCTGTTGAACTATGTCCGGGAAGGGGACAGGGTGATTGTACATTCCATGGATCGTTTTGCTCGAAGCTTAAAAGATTTAGTCACTGAAGTAGATAAACTGGTCAAACGAGGAATTGCCATCCAGTTCGTAAAAGAAAATATTACTTTCACTGCTCAATCTACCCCGATGGATAATTTGATGCTGCAATTGATGGGCGCTTTTGCACAGTTCGAACGTGAGATCATTTTAGAGCGTCAAAAAGAAGGAATAAAACTGGCCTCTGCTCAAGGAAAGTACAAAGGGCGTGTACATAAATTGAAACCTGAACAGGCTGAAGCTTTAAGACAAGAATGGAAGGAAGGAAAGTACCCTTCAAAAATGGCATTAGGCCAGGCATTTGGAATTAGTCGCCAGGCGGTATACCGCTATTTAAAAGCAAGTGAGTAACTCAATTAAAATGGAAAATATTCGAAATTTTCTTGAAGATAATCAAGTCAAAATCTACTTCTGTACCATCTTTATCGGAGTTATTTTTGGATTAACCATCAGTGGAGCGACGATTTTAGAAAGTTTGATTAACCCTGCACTGGCATTAATGTTATTTGCTACTTTTTTACAAGTACCTATTGCAGAAATTGGCAAGGCATTAAAAAATTTACGTTTTATTTCTGCATTACTTATTACTAACTTTATTGCCTTACCTTTAATTACGGCAGGTCTAATACAATTTTTACCTGAAAACCCACTTATTCGTTTAGCTGTACTTTTTGTTCTACTAGCACCGTGTATTGATTATGTGATTACTTTCACCCATGTTGGGAAAGGTAATGCAAGATTATTACTTGCGATGACACCTGTATTATTGCTTATCCAAATGATCTTATTACCAATTTATCTTGGTGTACTCCTCGGAGAAGAGGTAGCTCAGCTTGTTGAAATTGGTCCTTTTGTCCATGCGTTTGTATGGTTCATTGTTGCACCCTTAGCAATGGCAGCTATAGTTCAGTTCATTGGGAATAGAAATGAACAAGCAGAAAAAGTGGCTGAAAGCCTAAACTTATTTCCTGTACCTGCCACAGCCCTAGTTTTGTTTATCGTCCTAGCATCAGTTATGCCTCAAATTGGGCTTGCAAAAAGTGCAGCTCTTCAAGCTTTACCAATTTATATTTCTTTTGCCATTATTGCTCCATTCGTGGGTTGGATAATTGCTCGTATTTTTCGATTAGAATCTGGCTCTGCTAGTGCTGTGTCCTTTTCAGCATCATATAGAAATTCATTTGTTATTCTTCCATTAGCTTTTGCAATTCCGGGAAGTATGCCCATAATTCCTGCTGTAATCTTGACTCAGACTATCGTTGAACTATGCTTTTTACCAATCTATATTCGTCTGATACCTCGACTATTCAAAACCTGGAGATTTAAACATTTAAGTAGTTGTTATAGTTAGATAAAAGTATTCAGAAGCCCACGCTTACATCGAGTAATTTAATAAAGGGGGGGGAGCTAGCTCCCCCCCTCTTTTATTCATTTGCTAATTAAAACTTACTCGCAACTTGATATGTGATGAATGAAAAGATGTAGGCTAATGCAAACAAATAAGTTGCCATAATGATGGGCTGTTTCCAGCTGCCAGTTTCTCGTCTAATTGTTGCTAACGTAGCAAGACAATGGGGAGCAAAAATAAACCATACCAATAATGATAAACCTGTGGCTAACCCCCATCCATCCGGGCCTGAAATTTGACTTAACAGACTTTGAGTTACAGTATCTTCATCACCTGACATCGCATAAATCACCCCAAGAGCTGCAATTACAACTTCCCTTGCTGCCATAGCAGGAATGAGTGCAATACATATTTCCCATGTAAAACCAATAGGCGCAAATATAGGGTGAATTAAATGTCCTAACTGACCAGCTAAACTATAGTTAATGGCTGGCATGGTTGCATTATCTGGTGCTTGAGGGAACGTGACTAGCACCCATAACAAGATAGACAGTGCAACGATAATGCCACCAACTCGTTTTAAGAAAATAGTTGCCCTATCATATAAGCCTAATGCAATATTTCTAATATCTGGAATTCGGTATGTGGGAAGCTCAAAAATAAAAATACTTTCAGTTTTATCTTTTCGAACCAACTTCAGAAAGAGTGAAACTAATAACGCTGAGACTATTCCCGACATATAAAGACCAAAAAGGACTAATCCTTGCAGACTTAACCAGCCGTAGATTAATTGGTTCGGAATAAATGCCGCGATCAATAAAGCATATACGGGCAATCTTGCTGAACAGGTCATCAAGGGTGCAATCATAATTGTTGCTAATCGGTCCCGTTCAGAGCTGATACTTCTGGTTGCCATAATTCCGGGAATCGCACAAGCAAAACTGGATAGCAGAGGAATAAATGAACGGCCGCTAAGCCCGGCTTTAGACATTAATTTATCTAAAAGAAATGCTGCCCGGGGTAAATAGCCTGACTCTTCAAGCATTAAAATGAAGAAGAATAAAATCAAAATCTGAGGCATATATGCAAGCACGCTACCTGTGCCAGCAATTACCCCATCGACTACCAAGCTTTTTAATAGAGGATGTTGGATTAGTGGTCCAATAAAATCACTGAGCCATACGATAAAATTTTCAATGAATTCTATAAAAGGTGTTGCCCATATAAATACCGCCTGGAACATCACAAACATGGTTAAAGTTAAGATTACTAAACCCAATACAGGATGTAGAAAAATTTTATCTAGAAATGCGGTTCTTTTATCACCATTGTCATTATTTAAAATAACTTGTTTGGTGATTTGTTTGACCTGTTCAAAATGACTTAATTCAGAATGATAAGGAGTAATAAAAAGATTTTTTTGATCTAATTGATTAATTAAATCTTGAATTCCTTTTGTTTTAACTGCGACAGCTTCAACTACAGGGATACCTAACAGTTGAGACAGTTTATCCTTATCAATGGAAATACCACGCTTTTTGACCTCATCCATCATATTTAATACAAGAATCATAGGGCGATTTAAAGCACGAACTTCGAGAACCAAGCTCAAATGTAAGCTTAAATTTGTGGCATCTACGACGCATATAAAAATGTCGGGTAGAATTTCACCTTTTAGCTCGCCCAAACAAACTGCCCTGGTGACTTCTTCATCTAAACTACTAGGTTTTAAACTGTAAGTTCCGGGTAAGTCCAATACTCGTATTGCATCACCAGAAGGTAAGTTAAAAGAACCTTCTTTTCTTTCTACGGTAACCCCAGCATAGTTGGCAACTTTTTGTCGCGTACCAGTAAGTGTATTAAATAAAGAGGTTTTTCCGCAATTTGGATTACCGACTAATGCAATATTCTTAATCTTCATTGGATACTAACTCTACAAAAATTCTTTCAGCTTCATTCTTTCTTAATGCGAATCTTGAAGTTTCAATCTGAACTAAAACAGGATCTCCGCCAAAAACACCTTTAGCGAGTACTTGTAGAGTTTCACCCTCTCTAAAACCTAATAGTTGGAGCCGTTCCAATACGGGATCAGTGGTATGACTGTATTGATTACCTTTTTTGAGATCTCTAATTTTGACGATCTGATTTTGTTTAACTTGAAATAGATTCATTTTCGATACTCTTACTTCAAAGCCAAAATCTTTCGAGCACCATTAAGCACGAATAAAGAAACCAGGATGCCAATGATTAAGTCTGGATAAGCTGATCCCGTCCACGCCACGAGTACACCGGCAAATATAACGCCCATATTTACGACAACGTCATTCGCCGAGAAAATCCAACTGGCTTTCATATGTGCGCCATCTTCTCGATGACCAGAAATAAGATATAAGCATGTCACGTTAGCTATAAGTGCGAGCAGGCCAATAACAATCATGAGCGTTGATTCTGGCTCGCTTCCAAACATGAATCGTCTAATGACATCAATAATCACGATGACAGCAAGTAATAACTGAATCCAACCTGCGAAATGGGCTGCTTTCACTTGATATTTCGCAGCTTTTCCGACGGCATATAGCGCAATACCATAAACGGCTGCATCGGCAAACATATCTAGAGAATCAGCAATCAATCCTGTAGACGCAGCAATAATTCCGCTGATGAATTCTATAAAGAACAGTAGAGCATTAATGCCTAATAACAGTTTAAGTACTTTAGCTTGTCTCACAGGATCAGGTTCATTAGGTATATCGCCTGTAGAAAGCTGTGTTTCATCAAGTTTCGCCCCAAAACCCAGTCCTTCGAGTTTAGCCGTAATTTGCTGAATCCCTTCATTATGGAAGACTTTCAGTTTTCGATTGGGAAGATCAAAAGTAAGACCTTTAACTGCTTCAATATCTGCAAGAGCCATACGGACCATTTGCTCTTCAGCAGAGCAATCCATTTTAGGAATGGTGTAGGTACTTGTTTGCTTAGCCTGTTGATTGCTTATATAAGTTTCAGTCTTCACAAGCTTTGCACCAAAACCCAAAGCTTCAAGTTTGGTGGTTATATTTTCATCTTTTTGATTATGTAGAACCTTTAAAGAACGGTTAGGTAAATCAAAGATGAGTTTTTGAACACCATCAATTGAAGATAGCGCCATACGAACCATCTGTTCTTCCGCAGAACAATCCATTTTGGGAACTAAGTATTCACTCATGTAGTGCGAATCTTTTAAAACGTTTTCAGTGCTTAAATTTTCTTTGGGATCAGAACCACAACAGGATTGAGCGGTATCTTCACAACTGTTTGAAGTGTTACAGCAAGGAGATGAAGATTTTTCTTCTTCCTCTTCACCACAACAGCTAGGCGTATTATCACAATTCTTTGAATTGCTTGCTTCTGCAATTGATGGATGATTTTCTTGTTGAGATTTCTTATCTTCGCATGGTGTTTCTTTACTACATCCACAGCCACTCATAGTTATACCCATTAAAAAAATTTATAAACTTTGAATATTAGAATCCCTATAGTTACTATAGAGTCAAGATTTTTTGGAAATACCAACTCAATGCATTTAAAAATTGGTGAACTCTCTAAAAAAACCTCATGTTCAGTATTAACAATTAGGTTTTATGAAAAGGAAGGTTTAATTCCGGAACCCGAAAGAACGGAAGGAAATTACCGCCTTTACGATATAGGCTATGTTGAGCGAATTAAGTTTATTTTGAATTGCCGAACTTTAAATATGAGTTTGAATGAAATTCGTCAATTACTCACCTATAAAGATAATCCCAAGAAAAATTGTTCAGATGTGAATGAATTAATTGACTTACATGTCAGTGCTATCAGAGAAAATATAATCAAGCAACAAAAGCTTATTGAACAATTATCTGATTTAAGAGGTACTTGTGATGGCTTATGTACAATTGACCAATGTGGAGTTCTAAAAAATCTAGCTTGATTATCTAGACCTATGCTTTTTTCAAAAATTCTGTATATCTTTACTTAAGGCTGCAAAAAGTTTAAGGTTACTCAAATTCTGTGATCAGATCTTTGATAGATCTGGACAGCTTCTTATTGGTGTTTTAAATACAGATTTGTGTATGAAGAGAAAAACATTTCTAATCCAGATATTGGTACTCTTATTCACATTCCAGAATATTTGGAGTGTGGCAGAGGCTGCGTGTCTGCATGAAATGCCAAACATACCCAATTCAATACTCTCTAATCCAATCGATTTAGACGAAAAGAGTGATAGTCCTAGTCAAGCACTTTATTCCTTAGAAAACTATAAAGAAATTTATGACTATTGTCAGAAGGTTTGTTTTAACGAAAAGTGCAGTCATTTCTCAAATACAATCGTGATTCAGATTGACCCACCCGATGATTTGAAGCTTAAAACTCATTTTGAGACAGTCCTTACACCATCTTATTTGGGAAGAACTTTTTATAAATCCCCTTATCTGAATCAATTAACACCCCCTCCTGATTTGCCCCTACTATTGGTGGGGTAGTCTTATAAAAGCCCACCACTCCTAATCTTATTATGTGTGGGGCATTTCATGTCAAAAAACAAATTATATCAGGATACTTCTATCCTGAATTTATCCTGGTCAGCATTCCGTACAGGTGTCTTGCTATCCGCAATGATCAGCTTGAGTACTTCTGTAGTCGCCAGTCCTCAAGATTTAACGCTGCGACAAGCCATTGATCAGGTCAACCAGTATCAAGCGTCCCAAAATTTCTGGGAAACGCAAAACAGCATTAATGCCACGAATCTTCAGCAAAGTAAGCTGTTTAAAAATCCTGAACTGTCAGTTGAACAAACGGGATTTGGTTCAAATAATGAAAAAGAGCTTACCATTGGCATATCACAACCCTTGGATATTTTTGGTGAGCGAAGAGCAAACCAAAAATTAGCCAGTCTCTCTACAGATAAAACAGCGCTGAAACAGAAGATTTATCAAGCACAAATTGAGCTTGCAGTGAAATATGTATGGTCACAACTGGCCATTGCTGAACTTGAAAAAAACATTGTCAATGAACAACTTCGGGTGAGCCAAGAAAACCTTCAAGCAATCGAAAAGCGCTTTAATGCAGGCAGTATTGCCCAAGTAGATGTAAATCGCGCACGTTTAAGCCATGCTGAAAATATCCGCCTTTTTAGACAGGCAGACTTACAGGTACAAGTGGCCACCCAACAATTATCAAATTTATGGGGTACGTCTGATAAGTCATTGCAGGTAAACCTCTCTTCACAAAAGCTCTGGCCAAAATCGACTCATGGACAGGTTCAAGAATATTTAGCGGAAAACTACGTTGAGAAATATCGAGCTTTACTGGTATTAGAGTCTCAAGCAACGGTTGATCAACTAAGAGCAAAGGCACGTCCTAACCCATTGCTGTCCCACAATTTTTCACAAGAGGAAGCTCATTTGAGCTTCCTCTTGTTTTATGGGTATTTTATCGGGTGAAAATAAAGCTTTTAAAGTTCTTCTTTCAAACAAATTCACTTGAATTATTCTGAGTAAACGTTGAACTGTCCAACCTGTTTTCCCTAAATGTTGAGCGAAACTCACCAATAAATAGGCGATCATCGCAATCCAGATTTGTGTCTGAATTGCGTTCCTGCTGCGGCCTAGAAACGCTTTTAATTTGAGATTCTGCTTAATCGCCTTAAAGAACAGCTCAACTTTCCAACGATCTTTATAAATCGCCGCAATGGTGGAGGCGGCTAAATGAAAGTTATTGCTGAGAAAGCTAAAGTGCTTGCCACTTTGCTGATCTCTATATTCAATTCTTCTTAACACTGGGGCTTTTCTTTTTAGGGCATGTGCGCTATTCAGCTGAATGGTTTCATCTTTTAGAATACCTTTGGATTCAAGCACTGGATGTTGCTGGATCACCTGATACACAGATTTAGGCCTAAAACGTGTGACAAATCCAATGTTTTGAGCAGTCAGATTTGCATACCATTGGTAATCGACATAGCCTTTATCAAAAACTACAATGCTGCCAGCAGGAAACTGGAATTTGCGGCCTTGTACCATGTCATTTTCTTTGCCATTTTCAACTGCAACAAACTCAGGAATATCATTGCTGTGATTCAATCCTATGCTGAGTTTCATGCTGGCTTTTGAGTCGTGAACTTTGGCCCATTCACATAAGGAAAGCGACAGGTCAATATGACTGGCATCCAAGGAATACAAGGGATTCTTAAAGCGAAATTTATGAGCTACTTTTGAGTGTTCATAGTATTTAAGCAACTTGTGAAATAGCTGTTGATACAAGGCAGCAGGCTGCTGCTCATTGATTCGTGCCAGCGTGCTTCGGGGAATAGACTTTGCTCCGAGATGACTTAGCTTTTCCTGTTGGCACTCCAAATTGGATTGAATATCTCTCAGACTTTGTCTACAAGAGAATTGAGACATCAATATGGCAATAAACTGATCCCACCGGGAAGCCGCTCTAAATTTCTGTCCAACATGGTGTACTTTAGCAAGTTGTTCAAAATCCTGTCGCACAACAGGTTTAATTAGCTCATGAAATACGGTATTCTGATGTGACAAAACCTGAATCCTGGTCGTTAAAGTGTTTGTTTGCACTCATATTTTAACTGTTAGGACTCAGGTTTTTTTATTTAAAGCAAACTATGGGACAGCAGTGCGTCCTAACCCCACTTTAAACCTAGGTGTCAACCGCACCCAATCCTTGGAAAACTCCACACAAAATCAATTAGTAGTCGGAGTTAGTGTACCGCTTAATATTTTCGATCGTCAGCAAAATGGCATAAAAATCGCGCAAGAAAAAATGAACTTATTAGAGCGTCAGAAAGAATTTTATCTAAAGCAAAATGCGCTGCAAATAGGCACAATTTTAACCGAGTTGCAGGGTTTAGAGCTGCAATTCAAAGTCGTTGACGAGACTCAAATTCCTTTGGCGACTCAAGTTCAAAGTAAGACGCTACAAGGTTTCTTGGCAGGCAAGTTTGCTTTAACCGATGTTCAGCAAGCCACGCTTCAATTACAAGACATCCGTCTGCGTAAAGTCCAGTTGTTACGGGATGGCTGGCAAAAGGCCATTGAAGCAGAAAGTTTGAGCTTAGGCATTAGCCCAAGTGAAGTCATGTCGAAAGATGCTATTGCACAAATCAATCAAAACTTATGGCAAGACATACAGGCCATGCCTGTCATTGGTGGGGGAAATTAACATGTTCGATCTTAAAAACAGCTTAAAAAAACAGAGCGGAAAAATCTCTCAACCTCTACTGATTGGTTTGGTCATCGGCGCAACCGTACTCCTCAGTATTTTCTTGATCTTGTCGGGTAAGAATAAATCTGAAACATCAGATGAACATGCAGAGGAAGAAGGCGCAGAGGAACATGGAAGTGAAGAACATGGCGGTGAAACCGAAGAGCATGCAGAAGGCGTGAGCCTGACGGCCAAGCAACTGGTGGAACAGGGCATACAGTTATCAGCGGTCGATCAAGGTCCGGTGGTTAAATTAAGTTCTTATCCTGCCAAACTCAATGTGAATACGGATCAGCAAGCGCATGTCTCACCGAGTTTTAGCGGTCATGTAGAAAATGTTTATGTAGAACTCGGCCAAAAAGTTCAGAAAGGGCAGCCTTTGGCTACATTGCTTGTTCCTGATCTAGTTGATCAGCAGGCCAATCTTAAAATTGAACAAACCAATCTGGAACTGGCGAAACAAGACTTTGAGCGTGAGCGTCAATTGTGGTCACAGGGTATCTCAGCAAAACAGGACTATCAACGGGCTTATAACAGTTATAAACGGGCACAAATTCAGGTTCAAGCGGCCCAATCACGTTTAAGCGCATTTGGTGCAGTGAATGCCAGTAACGGGCGCTATATTTTAAAAGCCCCAATTTCTGGCGTGATCAGTAAAAAGGATTTGGTTCTCGGGGAAAATGTTCAGTTAGCCGATCAACTCTTTACGATAGACCGGTTAGATCAACTCTGGCTTGAATTTATTGTTCCAAATTCTGAAATTATGGGCTTAGCCCCGAATCAAAAGATCGAATTTAAATCCTTGCAAACAGAAAAGGTTTATCAAGCTGTTATTCAGACTTTAAATACTGAAGCGGATATTCAAACAGGTCGTCTTCAGGTGCGAGCAAAAGTTGAATCGAATGCAACCGAATTACGTCCAAACTTGATGGTGAACGTACAGTTGCAACAACGGAGTGAAAGTACCGCATTACGGGTACTTAAGTCCGCAGTTCAGAATGTCGATGGAAAAGATGTGGTTTTTGTCGCCACTCAGCATGGACAAAAAGTTGAATTCAGTCCGCAACCTGTGAAATTAGGTCAATCGTCTGGGGATAGCCAGTGGATTGAAGTGGTGAGTGGGCTTAGTCAGGGACAAAAATATGCCGCTCAAGGCAGTTTTTTACTGAAATCCGAGCTGGAAAAAGGAGAGGCTTCACATGAGCACTGAAACTCCTCAAATTCCAGACCACGAATCGGTAAAACCTGAAGGACTGTTTGATCGACTGATCCAGTTTTCTATCCATAACGCAATCTGGGTCATGCTGTTTATTGCGGCTTGGATTGCTATTGGTATTTATAGTTATCAAAAGTTACCGATTGATGCTGTACCAGATATTACCAATACTCAGGTGCAGATTAACACTTCAGCCAATGGTTTTACGGCTTTAGAAATGGAACAGCGGATTACATATCCAATCGAGAATGCCATGTCAGGCATGCCGAAAATGGAACAAACCCGTTCGATTTCACGCTACGGCTTATCGCAAGTGACCATCATTTTTGAAGATGGCACGGATATTTACTGGGCCAGACAGCTTATCAACCAGCGCTTGCAAGAAGCAATGGGAGAAATGCCTGAAGATGTGCAACCTAACATGTCGCCTATTTCGACAGGTTTAGGTGAAATCTATCAATGGGTGATTAAAGCCGAACCAAATGCTAAAAAGCCGGATGGAACCCCTTATTCGGCGATGGATTTACGTGAAATTCAGGATTGGATTGTAAGACCGCAATTACAGCGCGTAAAAGGCGTTGCTGAGATCAACAGTATCGGTGGCTTTAATAAAACCTATGTGGTTGCCCCTGATCTGAACCGATTGCAACAATTGCAAATTCCTTTGTCTGATTTACAAACTGCCTTAACAGAAAATAATGAAAACCGTGGTGCTGGCTATATTGAGAAAAATGGACAACAGCTAACGGTTCGTGTTCCCGGCACTTTAAACACGATTGAAGATATCCAGAACATCAGTATTGCCAATAAAAACGGCTATCCGATTCGGGTGGCAGATGTCGCCAATGTCTCAATTGGTCATGACTTAAGAACAGGGGCTGCAACCTATAATGGTGAAGAAACTGTATTGGGTATTGCCATGATGATGATGGGAGAAAATAGCCGTACCGTTGCTCAAGCCATTGATGAAAAGGTGCAATCGATCCAGCAATCGCTACCTAAAGGTGTGGTGATTGAGACTGTGTATGACCGTACGCATTTGGTTGATCGGGCGATCAAAACCGTTCAGAAAAATTTGATTGAGGGTGCAATCCTCGTCATTGTTATTTTATTTCTCTTTCTAGGTAATTTCCGTGCTGCGCTGATCACGGCTTGCGTTATTCCACTGTCAATGCTGTTTACCTTGACGGGAATGGCAGAGCAGAAGATTAGTGCAAATCTGATGAGTTTAGGGGCACTGGACTTCGGTATTATTATTGATGGTGCAGTGGTTATTGTAGAAAACTGTATCCGTCGGCTAGCAGAAGCTCAGAAGCTGAAAGGTGGTTTACTTAGCCGTTCTGAAAGATTTAAAGAAGTCTTCTTGGCTGCAAAACAGGCGCGTCGTCCTCTGATTTTTGGACAGTTAATTATTTTGGTGGTTTATCTACCTATCTTTACCCTGACGGGTGTAGAAGCCAAACTTTTCCATCCTATGGCAATGACTGTTGTACTGGCTTTAATTGGGGCCATGATTTTATCTGTCACTTTTGTGCCAGCCGCAGTTGCCCTATTTGTCACTGGAGAAGTCAAGGAAACCGAAAGTCGCTGGATGCATTGGCTTAAAACCAAATATGAACTGCTTTTAGATAAAGCCTATGAGCTTCGTTTATTTGTGACTATTGTGGCTGCCTGTATTTTAGTGCTTACGGGCGTGCTAGCCACTCAAACAGGTAGCGAGTTTGCACCTCAACTGGGTGAAGGTGATTTTGCTGTTCAGCAAATGCGTTCCCCAAGTACAGGGTTAGAACAGTCACTGAGAATGCAGGAAAATACTGAAAAGTTACTGTTGAAAGAATTTCCTGAAATTAAAGCGATCTTTGCCCGTACCGGTACAGCAGAAGTGGCCACAGATGTTATGCCACCCAACATTTCAGATGGCGTGGTACTGTTAAAACCTCATGATGAATGGCCTGATCCAAAACAAACGATTGATGAGCTTCGCCAAAGAATGATTACTTTCTTAGCGACATTGCCGGGAAATAACAGTGAGTTCTCGCAACCCATTGAACTGCGCTTTAACGAGTTAATTTCAGGGGTGCGAAGTGATGTGGGTGTCAAATTATTTGGTGATGACATGGAGATTCTAAATCGCGAAGCGAATAAAATTTCTCAAAAAATTAACTCAATTTCAGGCGCGACAGCCGTTAATGTAGAACAGACCAGTGGCTTACCCTTGTTGAATGTAGAGGTGGATAAGTCCAGAGCTGCACAATATGGCTTGTCGGTAAGAGCAATTCAGGATCTGGTAGCTACAAGTGTCGGTGGCCAGAATGTTGGAACAATTTTACAGGGAGACAAGCGTTTTGATTTTGTCATCCGTCTAGATGAATCCCAGCGTAGTCCTGAACAGTTAGCGGTACTTCCTATTCAATTGCCGAATGGTGGTTTAGTCCAACTGCAAGATGTGGCACGCGTTGAAAATATCCTGGGTATTAATCAGGTCAGCCGTGAAAATGGTAAACGTCGAGTGGTTATTACTGCAAATGTAGAAGGACGTGATTTAGGCTCATTCGTAACAGAGCTTCAGAGCACGTTATCCAAACAGGAATTACCAAGCGGTTATTGGATAGATTATGGCGGTCAATTTCAAAATCTGATGTCTGCAAAAGCGCGTATGCAATTGGTGGTTCCGCTCGCATTGTTGACGATCTTTATTTTATTGATGGCTGTATTCCATAATATCAAAGAAAGCTTACTGGTCTTTAGTGGTGTACCGTTTGCCTTATGTGGAGGCTTAATCGCGTTGTGGTTGCGTGACATTCCATTATCCATGTCAGCAGGGGTTGGCTTCATTGCACTATCGGGGGTGGCTGTACTGAATGGCTTAGTCATGCTCACCTTTATCAAAGAGTTGCGACAACAATATGACCTTTATTATGCAACGTGGCAGGGTGCAATTTTGCGTCTTAGACCTGTGCTGATGACCGCTTGTGTGGCGTCCCTTGGGTTTGTCCCGATGGCTTTGGCAACCGGAACTGGGGCAGAAGTACAGAGACCTTTAGCAACAGTGGTTATTGGAGGAATTATCTCCTCTACCCTGCTTACATTGGTTTTATTGCCCGTACTGTACCGCTGGATGAATGAAAAGAAAGTTTCTTAATCCAATAGATTAGTCGATTTACAGCAGAGATATTGGCTGTTATCCAATATCTCTGCTCATCATAAATAGAATAAGGAAAATATTTTATGTCAGAACATCATGATCATAGCCATGCGGTTGTTACTGAAGAAAATAGTAAGAAGTTAATGTTTGCTTTGGGTTTAACGACTACTTTTTTAATAGTAGAAGTTGTCGCTGCTTTTATTACCCAAAGTTTGGCTTTGTTATCTGATGCAGCTCATATGTTTACTGATGTAGCCGCTTTAGCTATTGCTCTTGCCGCTATCAAAATTGGTAAAAAAGCCGCAGATGATAAAAGAACTTTTGGCTATCAGCGATTTGAAATTTTAGCGGCTCTGTTTAATGCGGTGATGCTTTTTGTGGTAGCAATATATATTGTATATGAAGCTTATCAACGTTTTACGAACCCTGCTGAAATTCAAAGTGTTGAAATGATGATTGTCGCGGTCATTGGTTTGGTCGTAAATTTGATTTCAATGAAAATCCTTTCTGCTAGTGCTGAAGGAAGTCTAAATATAAAAGGTGCATATTTAGAAGTTCTTAGTGATGCTCTAGGATCGATAGGCGTGATTATCGGAGGAATAGTTATTTATTTTACCCAGTGGATGTGGGTTGATACCGTAATCGCTGTGTTAATTGGCTTCTGGGTCTTACCTCGAACTTGGATTTTATTAAAACAAAGTATTAATATTCTGCTTGAAGGAGTTCCTGATGAGATTGATATTGAGTCGTTAAGAAATGATTTATTGAAGCTAGAGGGCGTTGAAGGGATTCATCAGTTGAAAGTCTGGGCTATATCCTCAAAAAATATTCATTTAACTGCTCATTTGGTTGCTCCTAATAGCGATACAGATCAACTCTATCAAAAGGCCTTAGAAGTTCTAAAACATAATCATAATATTACTGAAATTACGTTACAAATAGAAAGTAAGGAATGTAATACATTGGAACAGCATAAACATTAAAGTGCTGCTCTTTCTACATAATGGACAGATGACTAGGCTGATAAACCTTACCATTTTCCTGTATTACACTTCTATTTATCACACGCACTTTAAACACCATCCTGAGACATTTTAAAATTACAAGAATGTAATTTATGAGTCCTCTGGGTGTTAATTCTTTAAAGTTAGAATATCTAACAAGTATTAAATGAGAGTAAATAAACATGCTATTCAAAAATAAATTTTGTACTAAATTACTGTTAATTAGTGCATTCTTTAGTATCGCAAGTTTTAGTTATGCAGATGGCGGCTTGTTATTTCTTGAAAAGAATTTAAAAGCTTCTAAAGTTGAAAATTCTAAACAAAAACAAGTTAAAAATAATGAATCAAATGAATCAAATGAATCAAATGAATCAAATGAATCAAATGAATCAAATGAATCAAATGAATCAAATGAATCAAATGAATAGTTGGGTTGCATAAATAAATCAATTAGACTTATTCATTCAGCAATATAATTCCTGAATGAATAAGTTTATAACTAAAACCGGCTTTGTTGCATAAACATTCAAAAGCTGAGTTTTCCCCAATCCATTCAAATTTAAGTGACAACTTGGGTGTGAGGTCTACCTAATTCCGTAAATCTATTCAGAACTGCCACACGCGCATGAACTTCATTGACCTGACTTTGAAAATGTCTTGCCGTCAGCTTATCTCCTAATAATTTGATGCAATGCATCTTGGTTGGCACTGTTGCAAATAACCACGAATGGTAAGCTGAAGACTGTTTTAGCTAAAGGTGCAGCATATGAATCCTTTCCATGGTCGGCATTTTCAGGGCGAAATCATTCTTTGGGCTGTGCGCTGGTATTGTAAATATGGCATTAGCTATCGTGAACTGCAGGAAATGCTGGCCGAACGGGGTGTGAATGTTGATCACACGACTATTTACCGTTGGGTTCAACGTTATGCTCCTGAAATAGAAAAACGTTTACGCTGGTATTGGCGTAATCCTACAGATCTGAGCTCGTGGCATATTGATGAAACCTATGTAAAAGTGAATGGACGATGGTCTTATCTGTATCGTGCAGTCGATCAACGTGGCGATACCATTGATTTTTATCTTTCTTCTAGACGTAATACCAAATCAGCATATTGTTTTCTTGGAAAAATTTTAAATAATGTGAAGAAGTGGCAAATTCCACAAGTGATCAACACGGATAAAGCACCCACATATGGACGTGCTTTATCACGGTTAAAACGGGAAGGTAAATGTCCACCAGACCTTGAGCACAGGCAGATTAAGTATAAAAATAACGTGATTGAATGTGATCATGGCAAGCTAAAGCGGATCATCAGGGCCACATTAGGATTCAAATCTATGAAGACGGCTTATGCCACAATTAAAGGTATTGAAGTCATGCGTGCACTACGTAAAGGACAAGCATCGTCATTTTATTATGGTCAGCCTCAGGGTGAAGTGTGTCTAATCAACAGGGTTTTCGGTCTCTAAGTACTTTTTAAAGGGAACATCATCGACTCAAATCTCTATTTGCAACAGTGCCAGATCATTTTAGAGCGGCAAAAGGAAGGAATAAAACTCGCCTCTGCTCAGGGGAAGTACAAAGGTCGGGTGCATAAACTAAAGCCTGACCAAGCTGAAGCTTTACGACAAGCATGGAGGGAAGGGAAGTATCCATCAAAAATGGCATTAGGAAAAGCTTTTGGGATTAGTCGTCAGGCGGTATACCGATATTTACAAGTTAGTGAATAGCTTATTGGGATTGGCAACTAAATTTAGTTTAACTTATAAAAATCATGAAACATTGTTCGAATTTTAAGCGTGGAACATAAATAATCAATAAAAAGCCGCTCTGGTACCCTATGCCCCACAACGGCTTGATCTAATATACTGAAATTTAATGATAAATATCAAGTATTTCGTATAAGGTGTATTATGTTAATTTTAGGAAAACTTATAATCAGAATAATTAACAGCCACTGTTTTATTGGTAGCTATTAATTATTTAAAGGATTGTAATTT